>NZ_NFUX01000004.1:0-175917 GCF_002264385.1 Paenibacillus sp. VTT E-133280 | reverse complement strand
CAACAATCCCTTAACCTCAGTCCATTTATGCCCATTTACGATATTGTCGTACTTAAAGATAATATGGACCTTGTGGATTTTTCTTTCATCCATGAAGAATTACAGAATAACTATTGCCTTGATAATGGTCGTAATGCCGCGCCTCCGATTCGTATGTTTAAATATTTATTGCTCAGGTCGATCTTTGATCTATCCGATGTGGATGTCGTAGAACGTTCCAAGTATGACATGTCCTTGAAATACTTTTTAGATATAACGCCGGAAGATGAAGTCATCAATCCTAGTTCGCTTACGAAGTTTCGCAAACTTCGTTTGTGAACTTCTCGACATGCTAATTCAAAAAAATCGCTCATTTGGTATGACCTCCAGTTATTAAATCAATTGATGGTAAGTATTTATTAATTTATAATCAAGTTGGATGATGAGGGCTGTGCCCAATCCTTCTTTCTCGGCCTCTCCCCTACACTGAAGATTGGTTTTATTCGAATTACGAGGTGAATTTTATGAACGGCAAGAAAGTTATAATTATTCTTCTGTCCATCTCTTTACTGGGTGTGGTTACTTACTTCGGAATAGCTTATGGATTACTATGGTTTATCTTTAATGGTTGATCACTAAAATTATTCGGTTTGCAAAATATGGTATAATTTTGTCGTTTCCACAGTTTGTACTTTGGTTATATTTCCGCATATGATTTATTGATTCAAGGGCATTCACGATCTATTCGCCCTCCTTGGGTGCTGGGGTATCTGGGTAAAGGATGTCAAGCGTCTGTAAGGATCATAATCATCATTGCTACACTGCTATGCTGGAATTTTTCGAACCTTTTCTCGATTGCCTCTTTCAGTCGTTGTTCCCCTCCCTCTGCTGCTATTGCCACTCCGTAATTGTTCATTGCAAGCATTCTACATTCGTCAGGAGACTGCCTCAACTGTTCATAGGTCATGGGTGTTTTTTGAGTTTTTCCTAACTCATTCATCTCTTATATCCTCCTTGTGTAGATAGAGAGGGTTAACTCTCTAACCCTCTTTTACGGCTTGAGCTTGTTCGGTCGATTCGGGGGCCTGTGGCAAATATTCAACCCTAAATCCTCTGATTTTCTCTATCTTCCATGGAACGCCATCGACTTCCATCCGTCCATTTATGAAATATTTATCAATTTCGAAACACTTTTAAGTTTGCTCATGTATCCTCTCACCCCTTAATAGATTGGTATTGTGGTGTATCTTCGTACTGGGCAGTAAATACTTTAATTAGAACCTTTTTTTTGAAATTTGTTATAATAAAATAAAAACTTATTAATGAGGTGTTATCTTGCAATATTATTTTTTAATACCGTTGGCATTTGTTTGGGCAATTCCCTTGGTTTTACTATTAAAAGGTAGTTATGGAACCAAAGACAAAGTTACAGATAAAACTGCTAGCATAGAGAAAAAACTTGATAGAATAATAGAATTGCTTGAAAAAGATAAGGGTGTATAATCACTTTTATCTTTTTTTATGTCGCAGTATGCGTCTACTGCTTTTCTACTTGGTATGCCTGTAGTGTCATATATGCCGCCTCATGGTGTACCTTTAACTGTGTCATGACTCCTTAACTCCTTCTACAACCTCGGCTCAAGTAAAGACCACATCTGCCCCCTCAAGGTCTACATCTACTATTTCAGCGTCCAGTGACAGTCTAAGCATTTCTACAACCAAATGATTCGGGATATATACTTTATCTATTGGTATCAGTCCCTTCCTTATTTAACTTTTGCTCAACTTCGGCGTTTTGTTGTGACTCTTCTAGAGCAGCCAGTAACTCAACAGCCATAGGGCCAGTAAGAAATCCGACTTAACCGAATACCTTCTTGATCTTTTCAATCCGTTCTGGTGTCACGCTCCTTCACCTTCCTAAACAAGAGTGCCGCAGTTATGGCAGAATTCATACTCTGTACCGTCTTCCTGAAAATCTGTTATAAAGCCGTATTCAAATCCACATTTAGTGCATGGCTTGCGTTTTTCTTGGCTCATAATGCTTATGCCTCCCTATGGTATAATTCAGGAATTTACATGTGGTGATAATTCGAGCGTCCGCTCATTCAGCGCCGCATCTGCTGCATACCAAGTCCCCGCCGCAATCTGTCGGTGGCATAGAGTTATCGCAATACTTACATTCAGAGTGCATCGTGTATCTCTCCTTATGGGCTATACCCAATTAATGGCTTAGGCTTATTTTGAAAATGGGTTACTGCCCAGTACATTGGCTAGGCATCAGCATAGGATGACGTATAACCAATTGGGAGGTAATATGTTGAACTATCCAATGAATCAAATGAACTCAATGCATCAAATGCACCAAATGCCACAATCCATCGTGGTATACCCTGTTGATCCGTATGTTGTAGAAACCTTAAAATCCGTTATTGGAAAACAAGTCGTGTTAGAAACTACTCGTGGTGGAATCAGCGGATGCGTAGTTGATGTCAAACCAGACCATGTTGTGTTAGATGCTAGAGGCAGAAAGTTCTTTGTCCGGATATGTGAGATTGTTTGGATCATGCCTGAGTAATTTACGATTATGAGGAGCTGTGAAAACAGCTCTTTTTTGCATGTCTTGTTGCCTTGCAGTTATCTGTTCTTTCTTCCCGATCCATTCCACCTTTATAACGTTGTTATATGAATTTTCTAATCTTCAGATCGGCCATTTGCTTGAAAAGATCCCTATGCAGCATAGCCATTAAGAGCATCAAACCATAAGTATTCACCATGCCGTTCCCGAAACACATCAATCCTATATTGCAGTATTTTCAACCACGAGGCCAAACGTGATGGGCTGTTGTTCCCGGCTCTGATAAGCATTGCTGGCAGATACCATGCGTTTCTTTTATCAATTCTTTTACTATGTTTGGCGAAAACTCTGCTCGTGGCATTTTGTGGGCACTTAATAAATGCAATGAAAAAATGCTAAATTGCCCACACAAAAAAACCCTCAACGCCAAAGGCGTCAAGGGTTTAAAAGTCCTAGTAAAGAGTCATGTATTGCGCTCTTTCCCACTCGTGAACTTGTGTGCGATAGATATCCCATTCGATTTCTTTTAGCTCGTAGAAGTGAGCCAAAGCATGTTCGCCGAGAGCTTCGGTAATCACATGACTGCGGATCATTTCGCTAAGTGCTTCTTTCAAATCGGATGGCAAGCTTGGAATGCCTTCTTCGATACGCTCTTCTTCAGACATCACATAGATGTTACGGTCAATCGGAGCTGGAAGATCAAGCTTACGTTTAATTCCGTCTAGACCTGCTTTCAACATAACAGCAAGTGCAAGGTATGGGTTAGCTGCTGGGTCCGGGTTACGAACTTCAACACGTGTGCTAAGACCTCTAGAAGCCGGGATACGAATCATTGGGCTACGGTTACTTGCAGACCATGCTACGTAGCAAGGTGCTTCATAACCAGGAACAAGGCGTTTGTATGAGTTCACTGTTGGGTTAGTAATTGCTGCAAAAGCACGAGCGTGCTTCAAAATACCAGCCATGTAGTAACGTGCAGTTTTGCTCAGACCCAGCTTGTCGCTTTCGTCGTAGAACATGTTTTCTTTGCCTTTAAACAAGGATTGGTGAGCGTGCATACCCGATCCGTTGATACCGAACAATGGTTTAGGCATAAAAGTTGCATGCAGGCCGTGTTGACGGGCTACCGTCTTCACGACGAGCTTGAAGGTTTGAATTTGGTCAGCAGCAGTAATCGCGTCAGCATATTTAAAGTCAATCTCATGCTGGCCGGAAGCTACTTCATGGTGGGAAGCTTCGATTTCAAAGCCCATTTCTTCAAGGGTCAAGACGATTTCACGACGACAATTTTCCCCTAAATCTGTTGGCGCTAAATCGAAATAACCACCTTGGTCATTCAATTCCGTTGTAGGATTGCCTCTTTCGTCTGTCTTGAATAGGAAGAATTCAGGTTCTGGTCCAACATTCATAGCTGTGAAACCCATTTCTTCCGCTTCCTTCAGACAACGTTTGAGGATACCACGCGGGTCTCCGGCAAAAGGTGTACCATCTGGCATGTAGACGTCACAAATCAGACGAGCTACACGACTATCTGTCACCCAAGGGAAGATTACCCATGTATCTAGGTCAGGGAAGAGATACATATCAGATTCTTCAATCCGTACGTAACCTTCGATGGAAGAACCATCAAACATCATTTTGTTATCAAGTGCTTTTTCCAATTGGCTAACTGGAATCTCAACATTCTTGATAGTACCTAATAGATCCGTAAATTGCAGACGAATAAAACGAACATTCTCTTCCTTGGCAATGCGTAAAATATCCTCTTTAGAAAAGCTCATGTGATCCTCTCCCTTTCGAACTTCTATATATTATTATTTATTAAAAAACCGGGATAACTCACCTTGAATTAGAGACACTTGTCCCGGTCTTTTACCGGAAACTAGTTCTTGCTTCAGCATTCGGTGAAGCTGGGAATCGGATAACTCTCTACGTCTAACCTCTGTATCAGGGGTAATAACAGTAGCTTCCTCGGATTCCTTAGAGACAGGATTCATTACTTGCTTAATGCCAGCAATATTAACACCCTTCTCAATCAGAGCTTTAATTTCTAATAGGCGCTCAACATCATTAAATGAGAACAAACGCTGATTCCCCGACGTACGTGCTGGTACGATCAGACTGTGCTGCTCATAATAACGAATTTGTCTCGCGGACAAATCTGTCAGCTTCATTACAATTCCAATAGGAAATAGTGCCATATTTCTGCGGATTTCATCACCCATGACTCATCCAACCTTCCAATGATCTTTTTCTGATCTCATTGTACATTTCCTAATACAGCGTGTCAATGGTATGTGAGATATTCTTACAGCAATTTTCTTTCACGCATAGTTTGAAGTGCCATCAAAACGCCATATTTAACATGTGAATAGGTTAATCCACCTTGCATATAGCCAATATAAGGAGCTCGTATAGGCGCATCTGCAGATAACTCCAAGCTTCCACCTTGTATAAACGTACCTGCAGCCATAATAACAGGATGTTCATAACCTGGCATATCCCATGGCTCTGGTACCACATGGCTGTCCACAGCCGCAGCGCGTTGTATGCCCTGAACAAAGGCAATTAAGTGTTCTGGTCCATCAAAGGAAACCGCCTGAATCAAATCTGTACGAGGCTCATTCCACGCTGGCTTTGTCTCAAAACCGCAACGCTGAAATACGGATGCAGCAAAAACACTCCCTTTTAAAGCTTGTCCGACAGTGTGCGGAGCCATAAACAACCCTTGATAAAGCCCTCGAATTGTTCCTAACATAGCCCCTACTTCACCACCTATGCCAGGAGCAGTTAATCGATAAGCTGCCAGTTCCACGAGATCCTGTCGGCCACAGATATAACCGCCCGTCTCAGCAATGCCTCCACCTGGATTCTTAATTAAGGAGCCAGCCACTAGATCTGCACCAACTTGAGGTGGCTCAAGCTCCTCAGTAAACTCACCATAACAATTGTCTACGAAGACAATCACTTCCGGTTTTAATACCTTTACCTTCGAAGTCATTTCACCAATTTCAGCTACCGTGAAAGAAGCACGCCAATCATATCCTCGAGATCTTTGGATACCAATCACTTTAGTATTTTCGTTAATAGCGAGAGCTACCTCATCCCAATCGATCTTACCATCTGCTGTAAGAGCGACCTCTCGATAAGTAATTCCGAAATCTGCGAGAGAACCTGTCCCATCCCCTAGGTGACCAATCACCTTATGTAAGGTATCGTACGGACGTCCTGTGATGTATAGCAGCTCATCTCCTGGACGCAGTACTCCAAACAGGGCTGTTGATATGGTATGTGTTCCTGAAGCGAAATGCGGGCGCACCAGAGCAGATTCCGCACCAAAAACGTCAGCATAGACAAGATCCAGCACTTCACGGCCACGGTCATTATACGCATACCCCGTTGAACCGGCAAAGTGAAAATCACTGACTTGATGACGCTGGAATGCTTCTATAACCTTCCACTGATTCTTATCTACAATACGATCAAGGGCTTTGACAGCGCCTTCTATTTCAACTTCTGCGGCCTCTGCCGCGCTCAAAATATCCTCTGCAAAAACTACCATTCGTTCTTATTCGCTCCTTACATTTACTTGCCATCATAATGACAGAAAGCGGCAGTAAACTGACGCTTTCTAGATTAGCTATTATTTTATACCTATAAACGAAGCATTTCACTTTAGGAATGACTGACAAGATTACTGCTGGTCTACAAAATCAGCAAGCATGTAACCCCATTTTTCATAATCCTCTTTATTAAGACGAACGTTATAGAGCACATCGTTCTCATCATAAGTTGTTTCCAAAACCTCTCCCACCCTGTAGAGCAAGGAAGAAATATCTCCTCGGTCTCCGGGAATGCGGAAATTGAGTGTGTCGCCAGCCAGTTCATCGGCGATCATTTCGGTAATTCGAGTTAAATCTTCAGAATTAAATGCACTGATCTTCAAGTACCCTGTACCTGTAGGCAACATTTCCAGTTGCTCAGGCTGACATAGATCAATTTTATTAAAAAGCACGATTTGCGGAGTACCAGATGCACCTAGATCCTGCAAGATGGATTGGACAATCTCCATCTGCTCCTCACGCATTGGCGAAGAGGCATCCACCACATGTAGCACCAGATTGGCCTCATTCACTTCCTCCAGCGTTGCACGGAAAGATGCGACAAGATCATGCGGAAGATTCTGAATGAAGCCTACAGTATCCGTAAGCACAACTTCTTTACCACCTGCTAGCTCAAGTACACGAGAAGTAGGGTCCAGTGTGGCAAACAACTGGTTTTCAATATAGACATCCGCATCGGTTAGTTGCTTAAGCAGCGTTGATTTCCCTGCATTCGTATACCCAACAAGTGCGACTTGCACCGCTCCTGCCTTGCGGCGACGCTCCCGATGCAGCTCACGAGTCTTAACAACCTCATCCAGCTGGCGTTTCAGCTCTGTAATCCGATCACGAATATGTCGGCGATCGGTTTCCAGTTTACTTTCACCCGGCCCCCTGGTACCAATTCCTCCACCTAGTCTGGATAAGTTCTTCCCCTGGCCGGAAAGCCGAGGTAACAGATAGGACAATTGTGCCAGCTCTACCTGAATAATTCCTTCTCGCGTCTTCGCACGCCCCGCAAAAATATCCAGAATAAGCTGCGTCCGGTCAATAATCTTAAGATCCAGAGCCTCCTCAAGGTTCCGTACTTGGGCTCCGGACAATTCTTGATCAAAGATAGCTGTATTAGCGCCGAGAGCATCTGCAGCCATCCGTAGCTCTTCTACTTTACCTTTACCAATAAACCATCTAGAATCAGGCGTTTCCTTGTTTTGACGCAGCACATCCAGAACTTCAACTCCAGCCGTTTCAGCTAATTGTACTAATTCCTGTAGTGAAAGCTCCGGATCAATTCCGGTTCTTTTAATTTTATCTGTGACGAGACTTACCAATATCGCCCGATCTTGTACATCTGTTTCCGTATCATGCGTAGTTATTGCCATGTATGTCATGCTCCTTATGACGGTGATAGTATCCTGTAGTTCATAATTTGAAATCCTCAGTTCGAAGCGTCATTAATTCCTGCTTGCCAGGGCTGGTACTTTCATACTGGTTTAACAGTCTTACAGCCTGACCCCGAACAGCTTTCTCAATGGCGTTGCGAACATACCGCGCATTACTGAAAGCATGAAGACTCTCCGTCTTCTCTACTAACAAATGCTGCTTTAATTTGAGTATCGCCTGTGGCATCAAAATATAGTCGCGATCTTTAGCCATCAGTTCAGCAATTTGCAGCAGTTGATCGATCGTATAATCAGGAAATTCCACCTGTATCGGAAACCGTGAAGGCAATCCGGGATTGCTCATCAAAAAATACTCCATCTCTCCAGAGTACCCTGCTAAGATAAGTATAAATTGACTGCGATGATCCTCCATGGCCTTGACGAGCGTATCAATCGCTTCTTTTCCAAAATCCTTTTCTCCACCGCGAGCAAGGCTATAAGCCTCATCGATAAACAAAATACCGCCCAAAGCCTTTTTTACCAGGTCGCGAGTCTTCTGTGCAGTATGACCGATGTATTCTCCTACAAGGTCGGCTCTTTCCACCTCAATGAGATGTCCTTTGGTCAGTACACCCATACGCTGGAACAGCTTAGCTACGATTCTAGCCACGGTTGTCTTGCCAGTTCCGGGATTCCCTTTAAAAACCATGTGATAAGCTTGCCCGCCGCTTGCAAGGCCTGCCTCAGTTCGCATTTGAGCAATCTGTAACAAGGCGTAGATTTCAAAGACTAGCTCTTTGATATTGTCCAGACCCACTAAACCTTCCAATTCTTGCGTTAACTCTTGGAACAGGCTAGTGTGGCCGTGATTTTTGGGAGGTACCGGCCGACTCTCTCCAGAAGGGTTAGTTATAGCCGGAGGCTCTTGGCTCCGCAATACAATATTGATTTGTCGGGACGGTCTTTCTTCCTCCCGTCCACTGGCCGCTGCTACGCGTCCGCTCATCGGTATCACCTCATTATCCAGGGCTGACTTCTCTAATCAAGTCTATTCCAGTAAATGAAGTGTTATTAGAAGATTCGGGATTTTTTGGACAAATCACAGGAATAGCTGCTGAAGCTTCCATTTCGTATAGGCAAGAACCTCACGTGTTTTATGTCTTGTCATCGATAGAACGGTGGATTCTGTAAGTCCCAGCTCAGAATTCACAAATCCAAGCTCGTCAGCAATTTCATGAGCCCGCCACCCATGATAAGTATGCGTAATGATTATTGCCGAAGACAAACCCTCACGTCCCATAATCTCTTTACTAAACAAAAGATTCTCGTAAGTGCTGGTAGCTTCATTTTCTACGTAAATGGCGCTATCTGGCACGCCTTTAGCAACCAAATAATTACGCATTCCTTGAGCTTCGGTGTATTGTAAATCAGGTTTATCTAAACCACCAGATACAATAAGATGCGGGAACATTCCTTCTTGAAAAAGCTTCAGCCCGTAATCCAGCCGTTCCTTCAGACCAGGGCTAGGCTCATCCCCCCACATCGACATGCCAAGAATGATCCCAACATCCGCCTTTTGCATAGGATCTGTCGTGGCAGCTTTGTTTATATTGTTTAACGCATAAGCACACCACAACAATCCAGCAATTACAATAAACGCTAAAGCAACAAACAACGTTCGTTTAGTCCAGAATTTTCGTTTTTTGGAAACAATCCGAATCGGGGAAGAACCTCTTCCGTAGACGTACCATTCCATTTCTTTATTTCCTCCTGAATTCTCCATGATGAAATAATTCGGCACGATGCTTCAAAGATAGAGAGAAATAAGGGAAAGCATGAGCATCGATGCCGCGTAAAATAGTATTGGCTGTCTCCCAGGCGAGTTTATAATCACTTTCGGAAATATCTTCCCTCTCCAGCGCTTCCTCTAATTCATCCTCATCAAGCAAGAACACCTCGCCGTTCCAAAGCACAACCACATCCAGATACAAATCATCAAACCATGGAACGCCTTGGTCTGTGACACCTTGAACCTTACAGGTGTCTATGTACCATTGAATGATATTTTGCCGTTCGTCGAACATAGCCGTCACAATATAGTGACTGTCTTTGGGGAAATATTGCAGCCAGGAATAACCTTTATCCGCAATACGATATGTATGCCGTCCATAGCTCTTCCACAGTGGTTCTTTCAGCCCGTAGATGGTATAAAGCGTAATATATCCGCTGAATTCCCGGCTCTCCACATAGCGGCAGGCAAAATGGCGACGCGTAATCCGGCGCCAGTTGGCCCGGTCTCCGAATTTACGTTTCATAGAAATTACCCTCTCCAGTATGGTTTCTTCAGCTTACCACATTTAGAGGATACACTCAAAACATCCCGCAAAATACAGCAAATTTTTATCACTGATCATAATAGAAACATATGGAGTTATAAAAAAGAAGCTGTCCCATAAGTAGCATTCACTACTTTTGAGACAGCCTCAGGAAAAGAAAAGCTAACTTCATAAATTCAAAGCGTCACTATTGAACAGAAGTATCACCATTCACATTACTAGCCTCTTGATCAGGGCTTTGTGTTGCATTACCACTGTCATTCCCCGAACTTCCGCCTCCAGAAGGTACATCTGGCGGAGCGGTAGGTATCGGTGTTGCTGACGGTGGAGGCGTAGTGAACTCAGGCAAGGTTCCTGTTCCACCATTATTCCCGCTTCCATCGTTACCACCACCATTATTACCACCATTGCCATTATCCCAGCCATTATCTCCACCATTCTCAGGGGTTGGTGTCGGAAGATTAGGATCAATGGTTGGCTCAGGTGTTGGCATCTCATCCTGCACAGCGACAGTTACCACATTCGATGGTTCACTTTCTACTTGGGTTGCAGGATCGTAGGAAGTAACATAATACTCGTAAACCAGACCAGGCATAGCACTAAAGTCTCCTGCACTAGTCGTGACCGTATTTAACAGTAAACCGAAATCAGCCTCGGATGTCTCCCTACGATAAATACGATATTCTACACCTGCAACAGGAACTGCCTGCCAGCTTAGATTTACTGTCATCGTAGATGGATCATAAGCTGCAGTAAGTCCACTAACATTCTTAGCTGGCTCAGGTGTTTCTGTAGGTGCAGGAGGGATTTCATTGTCCGGCTGTGGGAAGGACTTCTTAGGAACATCCCTTAACGCTTCCTCCATCACCTTACCCCAGAATGCTGCGGCAAGCCCACTGCTATTCTTAAGCAGATGTTTCTTGCTTGGCTTGTCATAACCCATCCACACCGCAGCTGTCCATTCAGGTGTGTAGCCCACAAACCAAACATCACGGTTTGAGCTGATTCCAGAATATCCACTTTGAGTCGTACCAGTCTTACCAGCAACTGGACGATCAATCCTAGCTTTTCTGCCCGTACCACTCTCTACAACCTTTTGCATCATCTCGGTCATTTGATAAGCCGTCTCCTGACTCATAACACGCTCAGGTGAAATATTTGCTTTGAAGACGGTCTCTCCACTACTATCAGTGATCGATTTAATGGAATACGATTCTCGAAGTTCACCGCCATTTGCAAAAGCACTGTAGGCTTGTGCCATTTCCAGTGTATTCGTTCCTTTGCTCATGCCACCGAGAGCCAATGAGAGGTTCTTGTCCTCATCTTCCAGTCCAATCCCCAATTTCTTAGCAAACTTAAATCCGGTATTCACTCCAATTTCATTAAGCAACCAGACCGAAGGAATATTCTCTGATTTCTGTATAGCATCACTCATACTGATACTCTTGGAATATCCGTGAAGGTTAGTTGGACAGTAGTTAGAAAAACACTGCTTCTCGTTGCTTAACGTAGAATACATGTCGTACTTTCCAGTTTCCAGTGCTGGAGCATAAGCAACGATTGGTTTAAAGGCTGAACCTGGAGAACGTCGGCTGCCATTTACACGGCTGTAGCCTTTTTTCTCATAATTCCGTCCACCTAGAAGTGCGACAATGCCGCCATTCTCCTGATTCACGATGGTCATAGAACCTTGTACCAGCTCATCGTCTACACTCTTCTCGAAGTTATCACTGTCTGCAAAAGCATCCTCTACGGTTTCTTGAGCGTGCTTATCCATGGTAGTGTAAATCTTGTAACCACCAATATTCAGATCATCTTCGGATAGTCCAAACTTTTCTTCTGCTTCTTCCACTGCGAAGTCAATAAAAGCTTGATAACGCTGTTTCTTTTCAGGTGGCTTATAATTATAATCCACGGCTTGTGCTTCGTCTCTCTCTTGCTCCGTAATATAACCTTGTTCATTCATAAGCTGAAGTACTACTGCGCGTCGTTCCTTTGAAAGCTCTGGATTACGCAGAGGGTTATAACGCGACGGCCCCTTAGGCATCGCAGCCAATGTCGCAATTTCCCAAACCTTCAGATCATTCAGATTACTCTTACCAAAATATCTTTCCGATGCTGCTTTAATTCCGTAGACCGTACCCCCAAAGTTTATTCGGTTCAGGTACATCGTAATGATCTCTTCTTTAGATTTCTGGTTCTCCAATGCTACAGCAATGGACACCTCAGTGGCTTTACGGAAAAATGTTTTATCCCGTGTCAAAAAGATGTTTTTGGCCAACTGCTGAGTAATGGTACTACCACCTTCTACCATGCTGCGTGCAGCAATATCTTTTACCGCTGCCCGGCCGATTGACCATAAATCCACACCAGAATGCTCAAAGAAGCGTTTATCTTCTGTAGCCACAAAGGCATTGATCAATAACGGTGGAATCTTCTCATACTCTACAGGATCACTTTTCTCAAGCGATAATTCACCGATTAAATTAGCATTGCGGTCATATACTTTTGTCGTTTCATTAACAGTTAGCTTATCTTGGTTCTCTAGGAGTAGTTTTTGCCCATTCAGCATAATGAACAGATAACCGCCAAGCGCACAGAAAATGGCCAAAGCTGTAGCAAAGAACAAGCTCCACAGCACACGCTTTTTAGTCAAAAACTTCTTTTTCTTCTTACTTTTCGGTTTTGGTTTTGAATTGGAACTGGACGATCCTCTATTTCTATTGTTGTTCGTCCTTGATGTATCATCTCTAGACATGATGCCTCCTGACTCCCTTCCTTGAATAAATCATGTATGGACTTCTCTGAATGAAAAGAACAACCTTCTCAGGTTGCTCTCTCACACTCTATTCAAACGATTTATTAACAAGAAAGGTTTCACTTCAATTTTGTTAATGTTATTCTTCGTTACTATTGTCCTGCATAAGCGACACACTGCGCTGTGGTGTAAAGGTGGAAATCGCGTGCTTATACACCATTTGCTGGCGTCCATCACTGTCAATAACGATTGTAAAATTGTCGAATGCTTTAATAATTCCCCGGATTTGAAAGCCGTTGGTCAAATATACTGTAGCAGGGATATTTTCTTTGCGTAGTTGGTTCAAGAATGTATCTTGGATGTTAATGGACTTGTTCATATGACGTACCCCCAATGGTTCAATTATATTGTTCAGAAGTATATTCAAGACCTGAGAGAAACTTTCCTGCTATTATAGCACGTATTTTCGAGAAATTCTCAGAAAAGTTTTGCTCACCTTCGACATCGATCCACTCGATTTCCTTCATGTGGCGAAACCATGACAACTGTCTTTTGGCGAATCGGCGAGTATCGCGTTTAAGCAGTATCACAGCCTCCTCAAGCGTCAGTTCCCCTGCGAGGTAAGCGGCAATTTCCTTGTAGCCCAATCCCTGCATGGACACAAGGCTTCTGCTGTAGCCGTTTTCCAGCAGTCCCTTCACCTCAGCAACAAGACCATCCGCAAGCATGCTATCAATTCGGTCCTCAATACGTTTATATAGTATTTTCCGGTCCATTGTCAAACCGATAAGGCATAAGTCATAGGGCGACTCCTTCTTTTGAGCTGCATGAGAAGCGGAAAGTGTGGTATTTGTCTGGTGATGAATTTCCAGTGCCCGTATAATTCTCCGACGGTCATTCGGATGCAATTTCGCTGCACTGACCGGATCAACGGCTTCAAGTCTGGCATGCAGTGCAAGCGCTCCATGTTCTTCTGCAAATTGATCCTGTTCTTTCCGGAAAGCTTCGTCAGCCACAGCTTCAGAGAATTGAAAACCGTAACACAAGGACTCAATATAGAGACCCGTTCCACCAACAATAAATGGAAGTTTCCCACGACTGCTTATCTCCTCGATAAGTCTGCTCCCTTGTTCCTGAAATTCAGCAGCAGAATATGGGTCCTGTGGATCATGAATGTCGATTAGGTGGTGAGGAATTCCCATCATCTCAGCTGGAGTAATCTTAGCTGTACCAATATCCATACCACGATAAACATGCATCGAATCGCCAGAAATAATCTCTGCGTTATATGCAGCCGCAAACTCCAAACTTAACCTGGTTTTACCTACAGCTGTTGGTCCTAGTAAGACTAGAACCTTATGTCTCTCTTTAGTTGTCAATGTGTATCACCCCGTACGATGTTTTGGAGTTGCTCCGGAGCAGCTCTGTAAAGCCCAGCCTCTCGAATTCGCCGCTCAGAGCCTTTTCTTTCAAAAGAACAGTTTTACGAGCAACTCTCACTGCCTCAGCTACACTCTCTGGTGATAACGCTGCACGATTAGCAAACTGCCGCAACGGGGAAATCGAAGCTGAACCAGTCAGTGGCACGCGGAACATCGGATCGAAGTACACAATATCTATACTTCGATCCGGTTGCGCACGTAAGTAGTCTAAATGTTCACTATGCACGACATTAATTCTACGCAAGGCCTCATTTACCCTTACTTGTCCAGAGGTATAGTGCCGCATCCCTTCATAGAGCAGCGCGTACAGCGGCAATGAGCTCTCCAGAGCGGTTATCACCGAGGACTCCCCCCCATGCACAGCAAACAGCAAGGAATCAGCGCCTAGACCCGCTGTACAATCTAGTACGCTATCTCCGGGAAGCATTCGAGCAGCGACAAGCATCGGTTCTATATCACCCTTCAGAATCCGTTTCGCACGAACGAAACCCATGCTTGGGTGAAACTCCATTGGCTCCATCCCTAAACGGTGTAAACGAACGGCTTCTTGAGAAATAATTAGTATATCCTCATCTCCGTAATGTTCCACCATCTTGGGTATGGAGAATTTCTCGCGTGGAGCGTATTTACAGCCCGTTCTCTCTGCGAGATGCTGAGCTCGCTCTACAATTTCCATTATCGGGCTATAACCCGTAGTTATAATCATGTTGCCTCCAGTCATACTTACAACAAATTTCTAATCGTACAATTACATCACCCGTTTGAACAATTTCTCTAAATCATAGGATGAAAAAGAAATCACAATCGGACGCCCATGTGGACAAGTATACGGCTGTCTGCATACTGCCAGACGAGACAACAACGCCTCGACTTCCTGTTCTGTTAGTTTCTGGTTGGCTTTGATGGAAGCTTTACACGAGCATAGAATAGACGATTTCTCTCGTAGCTTTGCTAGGTCAATCAATCGTTCACTCAAGACCCACTCCGCCATTTCTTCTACGATCGCTTTCTCCTCGCCTTCAGGAAACCAATACGGCAAAGATCGAATCAGAAAAGTCTGACCTCCAAAATGTTCTAGGTACACTCCAGCCTGCTGAAACCAATGTAGACGTTCACTAAGCTGACGACTTTCCGAAGGCGTGAACTCAAGCGTAATTGGCAAAAGCAGATCCTGAGAAGCGTCTTCAGGACGACCGAACTTCTCGTAAAAAAACTCGTAATTTATGCGTTCGTGAGCCGCATGTTGATCAATGAGATACAGCCCGCCGTCATTCTGAGCGATAATATAAGTCCCATGATGCTGTCCGATATAATTTAGTTCCGGGAAGGCAGGAAGCCCAGCTTCTTCCTCGCCTGGCGGTGCCCATATCGCTTGCGCAGAAAGAATCTGCTTGGGCGAGCTTAAATTCTCTTGCGGGCGATAGCTATTAGCATAATTGTTGCTTACATTATTTTGACGTCCTTGCGAAGAGAAAGACTGGTATCCTGACCCATAGGATGGAGCCGTTTCACGGGTCATCGGAGTATCAATCTGCCCCTCTTTTCTGAACTCACTGGCGCTCTGCTCAACATTTGATGGTTGTTGTCTACTAAAGGAACTACCAGATCCCTGAGGAACTGAATCCTTGCCTACCTCAGACGGTGGGGGTGCCGGAACTGACCCTTTAGAAAAAGCAAACTGCTCCTGTATAAATGAACTGCTGCCCTTTGGCCCAATGCTTTCTTTACCTGGACGCGGGATCAAACTTTGCCCTAACAACACTTTACGAATTTCTTGTTCAACAAACGTGTATAGCTCGTTCTCCTTACTAAACCGAACCTCCAGCTTAGCTGGATGAACATTGACATCCACAAGTGAAGGATGCATGTCCAGTTCGAGCACCAGCAGTGGATAGCGGTTAATCGGAAGCAAAGTATGATAAGCACGCATGATCGCTGCGTTCAGACCATTGCTGCGAATATATCGTCCTCCCACAATGGTAGTGACAGCGTTTCGATTTGAGCGTGTCCATTCCGGACGACTTATATAACCAGAAATACGATAATCCAAGTCCTCTGCCGTAATCGGCAGCATAGCCTTGGCTGCGGAGGTTCCGTACACCGCTGCGATCACTTGCAGCAGATCACCATTACCAAGCGTGTGCAGCAGCTGATTGCCATTATGATGCAAGGTAAAAGAGATTCCCGGATGGGCAAGCGCCATTCGATACATGGCATCCGATATATGACCAAGCTCTGTCTGGATACTCTTCATATATTTCAGCCGTGCCGGTGTGTTAAAAAATAATTCACGCACCGCTAGATCGCTCCCGCGGCCCGAAGGGGAATCCTCATTCCGAATTAAATTACCACCCTCAATATCAATCAGGCGTCCTTTGCCGTCATCGCCAGTAGCCGTTAGAAGAGAGACTTTGGATACCGCAGCAATACTGGGGAGTGCCTCACCACGGAACCCTAAGCTAGTGATCTGGAATAGATCACGCCCATTAGCGATTTTACTTGTGGCATGACGATAAAAGGCGGTCTCACAATCCTCAGGCTCGATCCCCGAGCCGTTATCTTTTACTCGGATGCTCTGTAAACCGCCCTCCTCCACCGAAACCTCAATCCTTGTGCTTCCTGCGTCAATAGCATTCTCAACTAGCTCCTTCACAACAGAAGCTGGTCGCTCTACAACTTCACCTGCAGCAATCTGGTTGGCAATATGCTCGTCCAATATATGAATTTTGGCCAATTTCATTCACCTCTTATTTAGGCAATCAATAATTAAAGATCCTTTGCTTTCATCTTCAGGTCGTTCAGCAGACTCATAGCTTGAAGCGGAGTCATATTCATAAGGTCTGCGTTACGCACAGAAGTGATGAATTCTTTTATCGCAGGATCCTCTTGTACTTCAGTTACTACAGCCGACTGATTCGCACTACCTTTCCGATTCTTACGCGGTTCTTCCTCGCCAAAGATAGACAGTTGAACTACTTCATCTGCTATTGATGAATAGGAGTCCGCAGGAATGCCCGAAGTTTCTGCGATGACATTTTCGGGTTGTTGGATAGATGTAGTTGCGATCTCTTTTGCAGCGGCCTGACTTTCTAGTCCACCCCCATAATGAATAGAGGAACCACCTGGATGAGCCGCCTGCTCGATACTCTGAAGCAGACCGTAAGCACGATCAATGATCCCTTCAGGAAGCCCTGCTAGGCGTGCACAATAAATTCCATAGCTACTGTCTGCCGCTCCCGGAACAAGCTTACGCAGGAAGTTTACTTTATCCCCGCTCTCCTGTACGGCCATAGAGTAATTCTTAAGCCCCTTAAGACTTTCTTCCAAGTGGGCCAATTCATGAAAGTGCGTCGAAACTAAAGCTTTACAAGAAATGGTATCATGCACATACTCAATTACCGCTTGTGCGATCGCCATGCCCTCACTGGTCGAGGTTCCTCTTCCAAGCTCATCAATAATAATCAAACTCCTGGCTGTTGCTTTTTCTGTCATGACCTGAATGTCGGCCATTTCTACCATAAACGTACTCTGACCTCCGATCAAATCATCAGCTGCCCCAATACGTGTAAAGATTCGATCAATAAGCGGAACTTCCGCACTGGCGGCCGGAACAAAACAGCCAATTTGAGCCATAATACAAATAAGTGCAACCTGCCGCATATAAGTACTTTTCCCAGCCATATTAGGACCGGTGATCAAAAGAATATTTCCTTCTTCCTTACTTAGCGTGCTTCCGTTTGCTATAAATGCCGAATCCTTTAACACAGCCTCCACGACAGGATGACGACCACCTTCAAGCCGGAGACCGTACCCATCCGATAGGACAGGTTTTACGAAGCGATGCTCGGCACTGACGGCTGCCAGACATTGATACACATCAATCTCAGCTACCTTTTCCGCAAGATTCTGCAGTCGCGGAATTTGGCCGCTGATTCGATCACGCAGTTCAGTAAACAGGCTGTACTCCAAATCTGTCATTTTATCTTGCGCTTCAAGAATCAGTGCCTCTTTCTCTTTAAGCTCAGGTGTAACAAATCGTTCTGCATTTGCAAGCGTCTGTTTACGTTCATAACGCCCTTCCGGCAACGAAGCCAGATTGGATTTGGTGATCTCTATGAAATAACCGAAGATTTTGTTATAGCCGATCTTCAGTGATTTGATACCTGTGGCTTGCCGTTCTTTCGCTTCCAGTTCGGCGATCCAACGTTTACCATTACTGCTAGCTTCCCGCAGCTCGTCCAACCGGGCATGATAACCAGAACGGATAATCCCTCCGTCTCGCACGGACACCGGCGCATCTTCAACAATTGCTCGATCTATATCCTCCCGTATCTCGGCACATTCATCCATGCTAGCACCGATCTCGCGTAAGGTTGCAGATCCCGAAGTCATACATAATTCCTTCAAAGCAGGGATTTGTGCCAGCGATAGCTTTAAGGCATTCATGTCACGACCATTCGCGCTACCAAAGGCAATACGACCTACCAGCCGCTCTAAGTCATAAATTTCCTTCAACGCTAAACGCAGGTCCTCTCGAACAATAAACTGATTGTACAAATAATCAACTGCTTCTAGGCGGCGTTCGATCGGAGCGCGCTGCAACAACGGTTTATCTATTCTGCGACGTAACAATCGCGCACCCATGGATGTTTCAGTACGGTCTAGCAGCCACAGAAGAGATCCTTTTTTAGAACGTTCTCGGACCGTCTCTGTCAGCTCCAGATTCCGGCGTGTGAAGGGATCAAGAATCATATAATTACCTGGTTCATAAGGAGAAATTTGACTAAGTTGTCCCATTGAACGCCGTTGCGTCTCGTTTAGATAGGAGATTAGCAGCGCTAGACATTGTCCACGTTCTTTCTCCAGACGAACCCATGCGGCTTCACCGAATTGTCTACGTGCCAGCTCCTCCTCACGTTTCTCCCAAGGTGTGTACACAACAGGTTTCGCCAACAGAGGCGTTTCACTACGTAAAAGCTCTAATAACGTCGGGTCCCCGATGATCTCAGCCGGTTCATAAATGCCAATCTCATCGCGCAGCCACTCTGCACCAGATAAAACTGAAGTAACATACAATTCACCTGTAGTTAAATCACATGCAGCTAATGCCATCATCCCATCACTTTCGGTTACACAAACAAGATAATTGTTGCTTTTGTCGGCAATGATTTTTCCATCCATAACCGTTCCAGGTGTCACGACACGTACGATATCCCGCTTCACCATTCCCTTTGTGACAGAAGCATCCTCTAACTGTTCACAAATAGCGACTTTATATCCTTTTTCAATCAGGCGTTGAATATAACCCTCGGCGGCGTGATAAGGTACTCCACACATCGGGATCTTCTCTGCGCCCCCGCCTTCGCGACCTGTCAACGTAATTTCAAGCTCCTTGGAAGCCAAAATGGCATCTTCAAAGAACATTTCATAGAAATCGCCCAGTCTAAAAAATAGGAAGGCATCCTTTGCCCCTTCCTTCACTTTTAAATATTGCTCAATCATCGGCGTATATTGTGCCATGGTCAACCTCCAAGCCTATTTATTGCTGTCCTCCATTATAACAGAAAGTAGGCCAAGCAAAAACGCCTTCGGCGTCCCTTTAAGGACGTTAAGCGTTTGTGCGAGAAATATAAGGATTATGTATAGGGTGAAACTTATACTATCTTAAATTTGTACAAAGTCACCCTGCAACCGCATAAAAGTTCATTTTTCTCGATCCTCAGACAAAAAAACACAAAATCCGACACTATTACTGAAGCTCAAAGGGTAGTACCTTTTGTTTATCTTTCAAGCATCCATTATTCATTAGACAGAGGTGTATTCTTCTGCATTTTAATATTGTAGAATCTTAACACAGAGCGTTAAATCATAAGAAAATCAAAGGAGAATATCAAATGATACGAAGACTTACGGAGGATGACCGGGAACTTCTAATGGCGTTGCTACAAAAAGAGCCTGCTCTTAATTTGTTCATCCTTGGAGATGTAGAGAATTTCGGGTTTGAACAGGATTTCATGGCATTGTGGGGAGAGATAGATCCATCTGATGGCCTTATAAAAGCCGTTCTATTACGTTTCTATAGAAGCTATCTTCCTTATGCAGATGGGCCGTTTGATGTGGAAGGATTCGCAACAATCATGCGACAAGATAACGATATCCATATGATTTCCGGTGTAACCGAAGTGGTAAAAGCCTTTGACGGAGTAATTAACTTTAAACAAGAAAAGCAATTGTACTTTGCTGAATTAAAGGAAATGAACTCCAAAATTAAACGGTACTCTTCTTCCGTTGAAGACATTAATAGAGCAACCATTCAGGATGTGGAGGCGATTTGTTCGCTTACAGATACAATCGAAGAGTTTGAAAGCAGTCGGGATGGATCGAGGACAAGCCTACGTAAAACATTGTCTACTGGCACTGGCCGCACATATTACATGAAACGTGAAGATCAAGTGATTACAACGGCCTCAACATCAGCGGAAAATTCCATGTCAGCTATGATCGTAGGGGTTGCCACTCATCAAGCATTCAGAGAGCAAGGATTAGCTACAAGCGTAGTTGCACAGCTATGCACAGACTTACTCTCTGAAGGGAAAACTTTATGCCTCTTTTATGACAACCCTCATGCCGGGGTCATATACAAACGACTTGGATTCCAAGATATCGGTTCTTGGAGCATCGTGTACATGTAGGCATGCATAAACGCCCTCGGCGTTCTTATTAGGACGGTAAACGTTATGCGAGAAATATTAGATATAAGGGAGATGTGAAAAACTTATACTTTCTAATATTTTGAAATATAAGCTCAAGCTTTAACTTTGCTGCACCACAGCTCACGGATATCGCGAGATTCATCCCAAGTTCGTTCAGCGGCGATATACTGAAATAAAGGCTCTATGTATTGGGCGGCCTTCTCGTAGCCGCCTAGAGAGCGTAGCTGCACCAGCAGAGGGGGTACTGCGTCGCGCAGCGGGGATTTATCGCCGCCGTAGTAGGCGATATGCAGTTCTTCCCGGTCGAGCGGGCGCAGCGTCAGGTCTTCATAATGGCTCACGATTAGGTGAGCCAGATAGACCGCGCCTTTAGCGATGACCGGGGATACCAGGAAGCTCGGCAAGGTCCGGTACTCAAAGCCGCCATGCGGCTGAATCCGGAAATCGCCGAGCACGCCGTAACGAGGACGACGCGCTCCCGCGCGGACATCCTCAAGCAAAAGCATCGGCAGCGCGAGATAGTTGTCGAGCGCGCGCAAGAGCGGCGCCGTCAGCGTCACGCCGCTGAAGTGCAAATGGCCGCCGAGGGCCCAGCCCGTCAGCGGCATGCCTCCCGCCCGCCAGCGCAGCGAGCGGTCGGCGATAAGCCGGTCCGCCGTAGCCGCGGCGGACATCAGCTGCGCCAGCAGCGCGCGCGGTTCCCCGCGCGGCTGGGGGCGCAGCTCGGCGACCGGGAACGCGCCGCGTGTTCCCGGAGGTCCGGCGTCGCAGCCTGCGACGCCGTCCGTGGGCAGGTACCGCGACGCAGGCACGACGCGGCCTGTGGACTCCCGGAGGATGATAAACTCCGGGTCCATGCCCATGAGCATGCCGCTGCGGCCTGGCTGCTCCAGAGCAAGGCTACGTTCCAGAGCTAATGCTGCGGAACGGTAAGGCTCTGGCAATGATTTGCCGGAACCTTGTAGTAGTGGAGTGACTCCCTCCACGACATACCTCCGGTTCCCCATTGCCCTCAGCACGACCTCACCGCTATCCAGCCCCAAGCTGTACAAAGTCCGGACCGCAATACGCTGAAGTAATTTCATTACTCCTCGCCACTCTCCTGGTACAGCCCCGGCTAGCACATCGGAGGCTGCGCGCATACCCGGACCTGCTCCTAGTGGAGTGATCTGCAGAACACTCAAATTATACACGAGTATGTTATAACACTGTTTATGGGCCTTATGGGAAGACAGAGAATCATATGTAACTTCTAAGCGATTTCTTTCACCAGTGATCTGTTTTCTCCGCAGAGATACTTCTGAGCCCTTCATTTGCAATAGTTCCTGCTTACTAGACGAAGTAAGAGCCGCTTCAATCCCACTCCGTAATAATCTGGACACTCTCTGTGCTGTTGATAATCCCGAATACACCTTAAAGCCCTCATTCATCCTTCTGACCCTCCATCCATCGCAGCCTAAGATTGAAAGCCCTGCATTTGCACTTCTTGCCCATTCATACGAATCAAGTTGTTCATAATCCGCTCTGATTCCATTTTTAATTCTAAAAATAAATAAAAAAAAGGAGGGCATTCGCCCTCTACGCCGCCGCCCTCCCTACATATAATGGACCATAACCCATCAGTACTCAGTTAGCGGCGGCGTATCCTTCCTTACAGCTCATCATCCAGATTGTCAGGGTCTAGATCATCGTAATCGAAGCTATCACCTTCAAAATCATAATCCTTGTCTTCCGGATCATCGCTTTGCTCAGTGACATACACACGGACTTTGGTCTCAGCCACCAACTCCACCTCGAATTCGCGCTCTACGCGAAGCGTCACACTGCCTCCGCCTGGCGATACGCCCGCTTCTACACAGTTGGGTTCCTGCGTTGCCTCCGCAGAGACCTCAACGGTAGAAGTGCGGTGTCTCGTGTCCAGGTACGAAAGCGGAATGAGCTCCACATAGGAGACCGTTTCCTTAGCTACCTCGGTCTGCTTGTTCTTGTCGTACGAGTACCAGATGTTTACATCGTAAGTACCAATTACTTCGATTCCGTTCCCGGCGGCAACCGCTTCGTACTGGTGGTTGATAATCCAAGCCCCCAGAATACTAGTCGGGTGATGTGGCGGAGTCACGGTATGGGTTGCTGTAGAGAACTTACGACCTTTGCCGCAAATTGCCTTCGTAATGATCTCCCTTGTTTGACGTTTATGGCTTAATGACATCTTTAAACCTCCTCCATACAATCATTCACTATCAAGTGTATGCAGGTTCTAGGCATTTGTTGATTGTTAGTCTATAAATAAATTTGAGTAAGCCCTCCAGAGCGTCTTATCAGGAGACTTATAGTTCATTTTATTTCAAAATTTGTACAGATATGAGTAGATTATAAAAATGGTCCAGCCTAATACATATCCGTTCTGAACGTTAAAAAACCTTTATAAAGCCCGTTATTGCGGGATTACGCGCACAATACCAATAGATCTATGTTTGCTCAGGTCAATAAAATCGTCATCAATATTCACGAGGGGACGCAGTGGATCAGTAGCAAGAATCATAATGATTTTTCCTGTCCGTCCATCTGTCAATTCCACTTCATTCCCTATCATTGACTGCATTAACTTATTAATAAAGACTCTACAAATATAAGGGTCAAGCTTGCCAAATACGCTTTCCTCCATCTGCAACAACACTTCATAAAGAGGTGAAGCTTTACGATAGAACCGGTCGGATGTCATCGCATGGAACACATCTGCTACTGCAACAATTTTACTGAAATCAGTGATCCGATTCCCAAGTACGCCGAAGGGATAACCACTGCCGTCCATTCTTTCATGATGCTGCAGCGCGACGAGCGCTTGCAAATGATTGGTTCCAATAGTGTCCCGGATCATTTCGTAACCATAGGTCGTATGCTTTTTCATTAGCTGATACTCTTCAGCGGTCAACGGGCCCGGCCTGGTTAATAATTCATCCGGAATCCTCATTTTCCCGATATCGTGAAGGGTCGCTGCGATCGTTAGCATACTTAAATCCTCAGGCTTTAATTTTAGCCATTTACCTAGCAATGTAGATAAAATACCAACCGCTACATTATGTCTGTATGTATAATCATCCTTGGACTGCAAGGCAGCCAATACGCCGTAGAAGTCATTCTTTTCGCTTACCTGCTGGATAAACGGAATGACTTCATTTCGAACTTCAAGCATAGGAATCCGTTTGTTTTTGTTCTGACGAAGCTGTTCAAAAATATTCTCTATTGCAGCTGTGCAATCATCGATTGCAAGTTGGAAAAATTCCGCGCTATCCAGCTGTACGACGTCATGAGACTCTAGCGTGATCTTATGTTGATGGATTAATCGTATATGCTCAGCACTTAATAAAGTCAATGCGGGTAAAACAAATACTCCTTTGTCATTAAAAAGATTAGCTATAAGCTGTTTTCCTATAAATGATTCCATAACTTTATCCATACGCCTCACCTGCCAATGCGGAAAATTCGCCTACCGAACTTCCTGCTATTATTTGAACTCACCATAAAATCGTTAATCATATCCTGTGATCAACTTTTAGCTCATACATATCTTATCGTGATTTTGACAGAGATAATTAATACTTCAGTTTATTAAAGCCTAAATTTAAGCCTTATTTCGAATCTTCAGACGTTTCTCCGGCTTGTAACTGACCGGGATTTTATGTCGCTTAGCGATCTTTAAATAAAGTGCCAGTTCCCTGCATAATTGAAGGATAGCTGAGCGCACTTCAAATTCCTCACGTGTCTCTGGCAGATCCATTTCTTCGAATTCTCGTGTCAACTCGTCCAGTAAATGCTCAGTTCGTCCAGTATATTCTTCCGCAAGCACATCCCCGCTAAGCTGGTCAAATAACTCAGCAACCATCTCCCCATGTGGTAAATGGCGATACACTTGAGAGAGCAGCTGCACCATACTTTGAATTGATTCCAGTTGCTCCTTCCGCATGTAGAAATAAACATTCCATGCTTCATCAGGATGAATAACATGATTCTCCATTTCACGGGTAGCGGCCGTTAGTCCCCGCTGTACTGCATTATCTGCGTCAATTAATTCTTTGCCGTCCCAAATATACGCAGGATCTCGAAGCGTTCGGGCCATCTGGGTAAAAATAACCGAAAAATAGCGATCCACTTCTTTACGAATTCCATAAATGACTCCACTAGTCTGAGGCATGTAAATCAAGTTTACCAGCCCTGCTGAACCGAGCCCAATAGCCAGAAGCTCTATTTGCTGCAGCAGGACATGAAGCGATAGTTCAGCTTGTCCAAACACGCGAAACACGATAACCGAGCTGGTGACAATCCCTTCTTTGTAGCCAGATTTCACAATCATCGGGAAGCCTACGAGTACATACAGCCCGAGCACCCAGTAATGGAACCCTAGAAGCCAGAATAGGATGCAGCCAAAAAAGAGTCCCACGAGCGAGGCTAAAAAACGAGCCGTTATCGTTCGGAAACTCCTTTTCAAAGTAACTTCTACACCCAAAATTGCCAGCAAGCCTGCACTCTGCGCATTAGGTATACCTACTGCAGATGCAACTAGTACGGATAATAACGTAGCTGCTGCTGTTTTAATCACACGAAATCCCATAGCCTTATCTCTCCTTACAAGCACTAACCCAATAAATAGGTAAAGATATAGACATGTTACAAGATTTTGTGTACAGACACAATATTACATAAGGTTCATCGCCGGGATAACAATCGCTTCTCAAGATATACCACTAATTGATACATTGCCGTAGCCACGGCCGCAATAATCAAAAGACTAGACATTACGAGCGTAAAATTAAACACCTGAAAACCATAAATAATCAGATATCCGAGACCCGATTTAGCGACCAGAAACTCCCCTACAATAACCCCTACCCATGACATCCCTACATTCACCTTTAGGGTGGATACCACCGTTGGGAATGAAGCTGGGAGAATCACTTTAAAGAACACCTGAACTCTGGAAGCTCCGAAAGAGCGAACCACCTTGACCAGATTCGGGTCCACGCTACAAAAACTGTTGTATACAACAAGCGTCGTAATAATTACCGTTATAGATAAAGTAGTAACAACGATAGCAGTGAATCCGGCTCCGAACATGACGATAAAAATCGGCCCCAGCGCCACCTTCGGCATACTGTTAAATACGACCATATACGGATCAAGCACTGCGGATAAAAAAGGAGACCACCAAATAATTACAGCGAGCAGTGTCCCTAGCAGCGTTCCCAGTACAAAGCCTACCGCAGTCTCACCTACCGTCATCCCCAGATGCGGCCACAGGCTTCCACTAACCATATCTCCCCAAATCTGTCGGAAGATTTTGGTGGGATAGCTGAATAATAGCTCATCAATCCATCCCATCCTTGCCCCTGCTTCCCAGAGAACAAAAAACAGAAGCAACAGGCTGCTTCTTACGACCATCACCTGATTACGCCAGCGGTGCTTCTTTTTTTTATAATTTCCGTGCATTTGCTGCAGCCACTGTTCACGGGAAGCTAATAATCCCGATTGCTCCGTATGCCTCATTAGCTTTCCCTCCCTGCAATCTCCATCTCTTTCCATATTTCATGAAAAAGCTCCGAAAAGCCTGGCAGATCTCGCGCAAACAGCGGAGGTGCTGACCGAATTTGCTCTGGCACTGAAAATACTTTACGGATCTTCCCTGGATTTCGTTGTAGAAGAATAACACTGCTACTTACTGCAATAGCCTCTGATAGATCATGCGTGACTAAGATTGCAGTCGTTCCCCTGCTGCGTAAGGTCTCAGAGACCAAATCCTCCAGCTGTAATTTGATCTGGTAATCAAGCGCCGAGAACGGCTCGTCTAATAGAAGCAGTCCAGGATTCGTAGCCAAGGTACGTACCAGAGCGACTCTCTGGCGCATCCCACCTGATAACTGAGAAGGATAGGCGTTCTCTTTTCCCTCTAAACCCATCTCTTGAAGAAGCTCCAAAGTCCGCTTTCTGCTCTCCTCGTTCAAGCTTCCAGTCAGCTCCAGACCTAGCACGGCATTGTCCAGAATACTCCGCCAAGGAAAAAGATAATCCTGCTGCAGCATATACCCAACCTCTGGTGAGGGACCCGTAATGGGCTGGCCATTTACGAATACATCGCCTTGAGAGGGCTGCAGCAGTCCTGCAATAATTGATAGAAGAGTCGTCTTGCCGCAACCACTTGGTCCCACTAAGCTAACGAACTCTCCTTGCTCGACATTAAGGTTTAGGTCCTCAACGGCCAGTGAAGCTTCTCGGTCGCCAAGATAGGCATGCGTTACTCCCTTTAATTGCACTACTGGAAGCATTGTCAGCCCCTCCTTCAATTTTACACATCTTATTTAGGATCTTCGGTTCTCTCTTATTTTGAAGTGCTGCTCTTTATGCTCTTCTCTGCTTTCTCAGCAAAGCTATTATTCACTATTTTGTCAGCGGGAACGCGTTCTTTAAGCTCACCAGCATTATCAATGACATCGAGCAGATTGTTCCATTCTTCTTGATCAATAATCGGATTAACCGCATAGGTATCCTGTTCCTTATAACGTTTGACTGCAGAAATCACGATATCTTTGTCTGTCTTATCAAAATAAGTCATTATCGCATCCGCAATTTCTTCAGGGCTATGTTCCTTCACCCAAAGCTGTGCACGCTGGATCGCATTTGTGAACTTCTGCACCGTGTCTCCATTTTTACTAATATAGCTGTTCTTAGACATAAACACGGTGTACGGTAAATAGCCGCTCTCCACACCAAACGAAGCCACTACTGACCCTCGGCCCTCACGTTCAAAGATTGAAGCCTGCGGTTCAAACAGCTGCACATAATCGCCTGTACCTGAAGCATAAGCACCGGCAATATTGGCAAAGTCAATATTTTGGATCAAGGTTATATCTTTTGTTGGATCTATTCCTTTTTTAGATAAAGTAAACGCACCTGCCATTTGTGGCATTCCGCCTTTTCTTTGCCCCAGGAAGGTAGAACCCTTCACTTTATCCCAGTTAAACGCTCCGTCTGCCTTGCGGGCAAACAGGAACGTTCCATCCCTCTGAGTCAGCTGTGCAAAATTAATGACCGGATCATCTGAACCCTGTTGATACACATAAATGGAGGTTTCTGAACCTACCAATGCAACATCGATGGCACCTGAGAGGAGTGCAGTCATGGTTTTATCTCCACCAGGGATCGTCTGTAGCTCTACGTCAAGCCCTTCATCTTTAAAGAAATTTTGTGATAAGGCAACATATTCGGGTGCATAAAAGACAGAACGGGTGACCTCACCAATCTTCACCTTTACCAACTCTGACTTTCCGCCGCAACCGGCAAGCACTGAAAAGCATAAAGTAATGATCATGAGCGACAATGACAGCTTTTTCCTAATCTTCATTCTTCATTCTCCTTTCTTACCGGGTCCTTCGCCCTTGCTTAAAGCATATGCAGATGCCTACTAAAAGGTTAAAACCTTCAATAACATAGGGAAATCCGAGAATAACCATGATACTAGCGACTTTTATTGAAATAATGGATAAATATCGATTCATTTGCTGTTTTTGTATCTGTGCAAACGTTTTACCTAAGGGGATGCATTCGAGTACTATAGGAAATAAAGCGCTTTCCATTTCTTGTATTAGAAAATTTGCAATAGAAGGAGTTTTTACATTTGTATAAAGATGCTACGTTCAAAACCAAAAAAATTACAATATGCTCTCTGGTGTGCATCAGCCTAACCACATTACTGCTGTCTGGTTGCACTGGTAATTCAATCAACAAAACACCTGTTGCCACGCCCTCCCCTAGAGCAGGCTCCATTCAGAGCACCGCTGCACCCCAAGCTGGAAAAGTTATAAATAAGACGGACGAACAACCTTCCACCGTTTATTATGAATTATTTGTTCGTTCCTTCTATGATTCAGACGGCGATGGCATTGGAGATCTCAAAGGGATCACCCAGAAGCTGGATTACTTAAATGATGGGAATCCTGAAACCACGACTGATTTGGGGATTGGCGGGATTTGGCTCATGCCCATCAACCCATCACCAAGCTATCATGGATATGATGTAACTGATTATCGTGCGATTAATCCTGAATATGGGACGATTGAGGATATGCAGGAGCTTATTACAGAGGCGCATAAACGAGGAATTAAAATAATTATGGACTTGGTTGTGAATCATACCTCCAAAGAACACCCATGGTTCGTAGACTCGGCTAAAAACAGTGACAGCAAATATCGTGATTGGTACGTCTGGGCCGAGGATCAAGGTCGTCCCGCAAATGGAGCCAGCGCTGCTGGCGGTGGCAATGCATGGCATTCTATCCTTGGCAGTCATTATCTGGGCGGATTTTGGGAAGGCATGCCTGATCTGAATTTCGATAATGCAGAAGTTCGTACTGAAATGAAGGACATCGGAAAGTTTTGGCTGGAGCAAGGAGTGGATGGCTTCCGACTAGATGCTGCGAAGCATATCTACGAAGATCTCTTGAGTGACAAAACTGAGGCTACTACTGCTAAAAATGTATCCTGGTGGCAGGAGTTCCGCAAGGCTATGAATGAAGTAAACCCAGAGGCATACATTGTTGGCGAGGTCTGGGAGAATTCTGCTGTCACTGTCGGAGCTTATTTAGATCAAGCATTTGACTCAAGCTTTAACTTTGGCTTAGCAGAAACACTAGTGAACTCTGTAAAAACTGAAAAAGATAGCGGGACGGCCTTTACGCTGGAACGAACCTATAAATTGTATTCCAAAATATCCGTTAACCAATTTACCGATGCTACTTTCTTGACAAATCATGATCAAAACAGAGTTATGAGTCAATTAGACAATAACCCGAATCATGCAAAAATGGCAGCAGCCCTACTGTTAACTTTGCCTGGGAATCCTTTTATCTATTATGGTGAAGAAATTGGAATGCTCGGTGTGAAGCCAGATGAAGGACTTCGAGAGCCTATGAGATGGAGTGCAGCCGATCAAGGAGAGGGGCAGACTACATGGGAGGCCGGACGTAATAATGCGGGTGCGATAAACGTTGATGTTGAGAGCCAGCTGAATGACAGTGGTTCAATGCTAGAAAGATATCGTGAGCTTATTGCACTAAGAAATGAGATTCCTGCGCTCCGGGATGGCGGAATCCGTGACTATGCTTCTGGCAATCCCGGGGTTATGGCTTACGAACGACTAACAACACAGGATCAGGTGCTCGTCGTTCATAACCTTACTGGAGAAGAACAAACCGTTGTACTGCAACCCAATGTCGAGGGTTTCTCTTACTCCAAGATCTTAAAGACGATTGCTGTCAAATCGATCTTGAATTCAGATCAACTTACCCTCCCTCCTTATTCAACCGCTATTGTGGAGTGAGAAATGAGGAAGAATGTAACACCCACTTTGTTACTGACCCACATAATTGAGCTTTTGAAATCGGGAGGGCTATAAGCCAGTCTTTGGATGGATCACTGCTCATTCGTAACAACCAGCCACTGGAATGATCGCCCAAGAAGCGTGCTTTCTGGAACCTCCATCCACTGTCACTGGATGTGCAAAGTCGTAATTCTCCCTCCGACATGAAGCACTTCATCACCCGTGCCAGCTGGATGGAATGTACATCATCCCCTGTCTCAGCTGCTAAACAATCTGAGAGCATTTGCAGCGTGGATGAACATGAGCTTTTTTTCAGCTCCTCAAACTTTATTTTTGACATTAGTAATGCCGGAATCCCATGATTGTAAAGCTCTTTCATGTTCTCACATTCGAACAGCTGAAGACAAAAGCTCTCCATTTCACTTTCATCCTTTAATTCATAGGGAAGGGTTTCCGGGTTACTATTGCAGATTACTAGTATCCTGTCTTTATGTATTTGCAGACACAGATCCTTCATTTCCTCCTTCTCTTTATATTTCAATCTACAGATCCGTTCTGCGGTTAAACCTGTATGTAACTGATCCAGAACTGCTTGCCCCTTTGCTTCATCTGGAAATAAAAAATGCGTTAAATCGGCCAATCCATTGTCATTCACATCATTGTATCCTTCCTGTATTTCATATATATGTATATTAATCTAACAATCTTTATGTTATCATAAGCTAATTTTAAGGTAAAATTAAGAAACAAAGGGTATTATCATTAACATGAAATACTTTTAGCGAGGTGTCTTCAAAATGAGAATGCTCATCACATTTCAGAACAAACTTGTACCTGTGTATTTCACAACAGAAAATAAACAGCCCACTCAAAAAGTACTTAGATTACTTAACAGTACGTTGGAGCTCAAAATTCAAAAGGGCAAGAATGCCATCCAGAAATGCCTGAATTCATTAATTAGTATCGAAATTAAAGGCTCTGAGGCTATATTGCACAGTTATAGTGAGAATGATTCATTGGCGCTATCCCTCTATTAATAGAGGGGTAGTTTTTTTGTGAAGTTTCTTTTATCCTTTGGCAGACAAAACAGCAAGTCTCAGAAAGAGACTTGCTGTTTTTAAGTTTGCTGCTTTAGTAATGAATGATTACATGAGTTTGGAGCAATTTCAGCTAATTTTATAGTTCTTATTCTCTGCTTTTTCAGCTTTCTGTATCCGAAGTTTAAAGAGTCTCACTAAATTTTGGCGTGTATGCTCTTCGTGACAGCTATCCAATTTCTTAATGATAAACCGATCAATGGACATGTCCATCGCTCCTTTTAATTCATTCAGATCCTTATGGATATAGGGAATATTTTCCTGTTACCTTGTAAGTTTATTAACCGGGATTTGTATTTTTCAAACTCTGTTTCCTTTATAAAATACTCATTTCCCCAAAAAAACAATTACAAAAAAATAATTTACAAACAAAAGAATACATGCTATATTATTTATAGTTAATATTAAATACACACATTCAAGGGAGCAATCATAATGTCTAAAGTTTTATTTATCAAAGCAAACAACCGTCCAGCAGAACAATCCGTAAGCGTTAAGCTTTACAATGAATTCTTGGAGAACTACAAACTCAACAATCCAGAAGATGAAATCACTGAACTTGATCTGTTTGCAGAGCAACTTCCTTACTACGACAATACCCTGATCACTGGTATGTACAAAGCTGCTCAAGGCTACGAACTAACAGCTGAAGAAGCAGCAGGTGCTGCTGTAGTTAATAAATATTTGGAACAGTTTATCGCTGCTGATAAAGTAGTATTCGGTTTCCCACTGTGGAACATGACTGTACCAGCTGTATTGCATACTTATGTCGATTACCTTTGCCAAGCTGGCAAAACCTTCTCTTACACTGCTGAAGGTCCAGTTGGTCTTTTGACAGGTAAAAAAGCAATCGTTCTGAACGCTAGAGGTGGTATTTATTCCGAAGGTCCTGCAGCAAGTGCTGAAATGGCTGTTAACTTCATCGTTGGTAACCTTAACCTCTGGGGTATTAAAGATATTACTCAAGTCATCATCGAAGGTCATAACCAACTTCCTGCACAATCCGCTGAAATCATTGAGAACGGATTACAATTGGCTAAGGAAACTGCTGCATCGTTCTAATACAAGCCTATAAAAGAATTTAATAAAAAGGGTGACCCTGAGTGGTCACCCTTTTTTTTGATTATCTAGCCTATTTAAATACTACCCTTGGCCCCGTCGCTGTCTATAAAGTTCTTCTAATACTCATCAAGTTCTTTACGCCAGCCGTACCCTCTAGTCCTTGTCGAATGAACTTTAGAAGAAGCTGCGGTTTTTCTCTTGAGCTTCACCTCTTTCGTGCTTTGGTACATCAGCTCCCGCTGTGTCTTCCGGTAGTTCAGCAGTCTCTTCTCTTCCAACTCACCGTTTTGAACCGCTTCAAGTACCGCACAGCCCTCCTCACGTTCATGTCTACAGTTACTAAACCGACATCCAGCACCTAAGCTGCTAATATCACTAAACGCCAGATCTAATCCACCTTCATCTTCCCATAGCTGCAGCTCACGCATCCCTGGTGTGTCCACTATGATTCCTCCGTCCGGCATAATAAACAGTTCACGGTGGGTAGTAGTATGGCGTCCACGGCTATCGCCTTCTCTTACATCCTGTGTAAGCTGAAGGTTCTTTCCACATAACCAGTTGACCATCGTTGATTTGCCGCAGCCAGATGAACCCGTTAAAGCTACTGTCTGTCCATTCCCAATGTAAGGCAGCAGTTTCTCACGGCCATTATCTTGCAATGCACTAACCGCATGAACTGGCACACCTGGAGCGGCGCTTTCCATTTCGGCAATTTTACTCTCTGCATCTAGGCAAAGATCCGCTTTGGTCAGTAGAATGACTGGATTGGCTCCGCTGTTCCAAGCCATGATTAAGTATCTCTCCATCCGCCGAACATTAAAGTCATCATTCAAAGCACTGACCAGAAATAAAGTTTCTACATTCGAGGCAACAATCTGCTCCTCTTGTGTGTTACCAGCTACCTTGCGTGAGATGACACTATGCCGAGGCAATATCCCATGTAAAATCGCATGCTCGCCGCCATCCTGCATGGAAAGAGCCACCCAGTCGCCGATCGCTGGAAAATCACCTGAAGCGACAAACGTATGTCTCAGCTTGCCTGATAGCTCACCCCATGTCTCTCCCAAATCAGTCATTACCCTATACTTACTACCAAAATCGCCTACAATTCTTCCGGGAACAAGGCGTTTATCCTCCGTCTCCTTCCACTTTTCACCCCATTTTGAACTCCAATTTTCATTCCAACCATATTGCTGTATGTTAGTCATTCGAATCCTCCTAAAGATCTGTTTAAGTTTTTATTTTTATTTACTAAGTACTTCCAGCATTCTCCGAGAACATAAAAAGCCGCCAGGATTTAAGACTCCGGCGGCGGTCACACTTCATGAACTCTTCTAGGACGAAAAGGACAAAAAGTGCACACATAATCAGAAAAATGTCTCATCCTAAAGACAAGGATAAGTTCATTTTCCCGTGCGATATATAGAGAAATAGACAATTAACTACAATTCCTATCGATTCTATATACGCAAAAAATCCGCCGGACCCAATACGGTTCCCGCGGCTCTAATAAGCGTAATAGAGCTTACCTGCTAAACTGCACGAATAACTTATTCGGCAGCCGCTGTTCCCGGAAGACACGTATCCACAACAGTTGAGTTCATTACATTTAAAACTGTCATAAAACATCGTCTCCTTCCGAAATAAGATGCTGTTATCATAAACGGCTCTGCCGTATAATGTCAACTATAAATTTTGATAAATTACAAAATGGACTTAAGCTCGTTCAACTCGCAGATTATCTTCCAAGGTTGTATGTCCAACTGATCGTCCCAGGCATGTTTTCTTTGCAGCCAAATGCCTTGTAGCCCTGCTTTGCCTGCACCCCAAATATCATTTACAGGGTGATCTCCAATAAACAAAGTCTGATCTGCAGTAACTCCCAATCTGTCTAATGCAAGTTGATAAATCTTAGGATCGGGCTTAGCCATTCCTGCTTCTCCAGAAATAACAATAGCCTTGAAGTAGTCTCGCAGGGCAAGGGTATCAATTTTGGTGTTCTGGATATCTACTTTGCCGTTGGTAACCAGACCAAGTATATAACCTCGCTCCTTGCAGTACTTCAGAACGTCCACCGCATCCTTCATTGTAACACCATGATTGATATAACTTGCATCATAATACGCACGAATATGTTCAGCCGTAACTGGCGTTTCCCAAGGCAGTACCTCGCTTAGCTCTACGAAGAATCCGTCCTTATCACGGTATCCATCAGCATCTCTGTGAATCATATCCTCGATTACCCTCTGCGCTTCTTCAGCTTCCAAATGTCCTAGGAAGTCCTGAACAAACTGTATACTAAAACTGCGAAAGGTATGATCACGATCCATTAACGTATTATCCAAATCAAATAATATAGCTTGTATCTCTTTCATCAAGCGATTCCCCTTATATGCTGTTGATTTCAGAATTGAATATTCAGAAATCTATTGTACTATGTCTCTAAAGACAATGAAAAGACCATTCTGTAAAAAGGAAAAGCTGTCTCCCCTTCTACCGAACAGTCTATATATGCTTTAAATTAAATTGTTTCATTGCTCAAAATGCTCCGCTCGATGTGTCAGCATCATTTCCTCTTCTGTAATATACAGTGGAAAAGGAGGGGTTTCTTTGAGATAACTTTCTGTCGCTAACAATCGATAATGGACCTCAGGTAACCAGGCATCTTCAACAAGTGGCAGCTGACCTGTATCACTGATATAATTATCGACAGCCGACTGGACCATATCAAGGTAATACGGAACAAGCTTATCTTCTTCCTCGAAAACTTCATATGTCTCGCGTGACATGTAGAAATTCTGTTCTGGAATGCCTCCTAAATATCGTGTTAGTCTGCTCAAATCTATTCTTTTGTCATCAAGGATTAAAGCTGTTCTATTAATGAGCGCAGGCATATCCTCTTCAAACTGTCTGATCGCCTGCTTGACTTGATTTAGGGTAACGGTGAAATGTTCCGATTGGGGTTGTTTTTTTGTGCGTTTGAAAAACATAAGACAAGTCTCCTTTCGAAAAACTATCTTTGTTAACGCTTACAATTATATTATATTCGAATTCCTCCCTCTTAATCAAGATAAACCTAATAGACACACTTTGTTAATAACTTCATGAACATTATTTGACATCTTCCCAACGAGTCCATACTTCTTGAGGATTAAGCTCATATTTGTCATTCTCTCGATACATAAACTGATGCATTATAAATTCACGCCGAATAGTAGCAAAATCTTCATGAAACTGCTTAATGAACTCGTTAATTTCCTTCTCAGAATAAACCACCCCCGGCTCTAGCTTCTCAACCATGTACTGAAGTGCGATCAGTTTCTTCTTATATTGTGCCGGAATTTGCCGAAGCCGCCCATCCTTCGAAAAAAAATTACGCAGTACAGACTCCTTTAGACTACTTCCAGGTGATTTCTCCTCCATATTCCTCGCTCCTTTTGAAAAAATAAACTGAAGTGAAGACTCAGCACCACTGCTAATGAACTCTGGATTCAACTTGAAATAAACCGTATTTTTATCACGTCGTTCCTTAATTAATGCCGCTTCACGTAACTTCGCAGCATGATGAGTTACTGTTGGTTGCGATAAATTCAATTTCTCAGCCAGCGCTTGTCCGTGCATTTCTCCTTGTGACAGAAGCAACAATAAACGAAGACGCGTTGGGTCAGCCAAAGCTTTATGATAGTTCACTATTTTTTCTAACTGCATTGGAATCACACTCCTTCACCTTCATAAGCTAGATGATAATTAGATATATATCTAATTATATAACAATCAACATTATGCTTGCAATGGTTATTGTGTTTAATCTTATGGTTATGGCAAAATGAATGAATTTAGGGTAGGATTTAAAGAAAAGATAGTAACAATCAGGAGGTAACCCACTGTATGAAAGATGTAATTATTATCGGTGCAGGTCCATGCGGCCTCTCGGCAGCTATCGAATGCCAGCGCCAAGGACTGTCCAGTCTCATTATTGAAAAAAGCTTTATCGTTCACTCCATTTATTTGTATCCAACAAATATGCAATTCTTTAGTACTGCTGAGTTATTAGAAATCGGAGACGTTCCTTTCACCTCGACCAATGATAAACCTTACCGCCACGAAGCTCTTGTCTATTACCGCCGGGCTGCGGAGCAGTATGGTCTAGATATTGCTGCTTATGAAGAAGCGTTATCCATTGAGCCACTGGAAGATGGAACCTATGCTGTACATACGTCCAATATGCGTGGTGAGCATCACACACGTATCACTGCAAATGTCGTTATCGCTACAGGTTATTTTGATCAACCGAATATGATCGGTATTCCAGGGGAAGAACTCCCTAAAGTTACCCACTATTTCGGTGAAGCCCATCCATATACAGGGATGAAAGTTACTGTCATTGGTGGCAGTAATTCTGCAGTAGATGCAGCACTGGAGCTTATGCGTGTTGGAGCTACAGTCGATATGGTCTATCGTGGTGAGAGCATTTCCTCGAATATTAAGCCTTGGGTTCGGCCAATCTTTGAAGGGATGGTACAAAAGGGCAAGATCACTCTACATCTGGAATCACGTGTTACTGAAATTACGGCTAGTTCGGTTATAGTTACAAGTCATAATGGAGACAAAAAATCCATAGATAATGATTTCGTCCTTGCTTTGACTGGCTTCCGGCCCAGCCGAGTGCTTCTCACTTCTGCCGGCGTTGTTATGGATGACGATATGGATAAGCCAGCTTTTAATCCTTCAACTATGGAAAGTAATGTTCCAGGTCTTTATGTTGCAGGAGTAATCGCTTCAGGCCGTAATGCGAATGAAGTATTTATCGAGACAGGTCGTGGGCATGGTAAACTTATCGCGGATCACATTCTTGCGAAGCGCAGTTCTCACAATAAGGAGTTGAACGATTAAGATGGACATGACCTCTTTGCTTTTGCTTGGTCTTGCTGCGCTCGGTATTATAAGCAGTAATTCCCCTGTAACAATAGCAATGGTCGTCCTACTACTGCTAAGAGTTCTTGGCCTGCAGCAGACCTTCCCTTGGCTTGAGAAATATGGTTTAACCATCGGGATAATCATTCTTACGATCGGGGTCATGACGCCTTTGGCCAGCGGTAAAATATCGCTGCAGATGGTCGGTCAGTCCTTCCTCCACTGGAAGTCTCTTCTGGCAATTGCGATCGGCATTCTCGTCGCTTATCTTGGCGGGCGTGGAGCCATCCTTATGACCAACCAGCCCACAGTTGTTGCGGGTCTCCTGATCGGAACAGTGATTGGCGTTGCATTGTTCAAGGGTGTCCCTGTAGGGCCGCTTATCGCAGCCGGTATATTGTCGCTCTTGATTGGCAAAATGTAACCGGTGGGTAACCATTCAATACAAAAATAGAGCAGCAATTCTCCACTAACGAGAGAATCGCTGCTCTATTGTGTATTTACTCAGCCTGCGAAATGGACTGTGGAATTTCATGTGACGATCGTTTTTCTACAAACAACAGATCACCAACCTCATGCTCTGTTTGAATTTTTTTCAGTTGAGCCAAAGCTTCTGCTTCTGTATTGAAATACCCAGCTTCCACCAGGAATAATCCCTTCTGATCCTTTAATACGCGCACGTTCTCTAACCCGAATAACATCTCTTCAGCCATTCCTTGGCTCTCGCCAGCTGGCTCTGAGAGTGTTCTAAGGGAATATATAGAAGTTTCTTCCCCCACATTACCCTTCTTATCCTTCAATGTAATTGCAACCTGTGCCGGTTCCTTATATTCCTTCACCTCATAAGCAACTGGCTCTTTGAAGGTTACATTGAAACGTATCATCGAGTCATCCAATGTAATTAAAGGATAAGCATCTTGAACATACTCGCTTTCTTTTAATGTCTCGAGATCTTTAACAGCTGAGAAGTTCCTTGCCCCGCTCACGGTTACGGTCATTGTATAAGGATTGTCAGTGAATTTTACGTTATAAGAGCTTGCTAGGTCTTGCGTATTGTCCGAATTTGCAAAGTTTAAAATCATTTGATCACTGTTCTTCTGATGTTTCAAAGAAATGAAATTGACATCTACTCCATCCTGAATCGTACCTCCGCCTGCACTTCCATCCGTAAATTTCAATACACTTACAAGCTTACCGAGCACTGGGACATCATTCATACTATCCGCGAAGGCTGGCACCGTATTTACCCCTACTGTAAAAGAAATAATAACTGCTGCTGCAACTGATCCTGTCCACTTTAATCCATTCATTTTCGTTCCTCTTTTCTGTTGTTTATGAAGTTTTCCTCTTTCAATTCCTTTACGAGAAGCTTGTGAGAGTTCTTCGGGGATTTCAATATCGTTGTATGCTTTCTGTAACCGTTCAAGTTGATTATCCAAAGTACTCACTTCCCTTCATATTTATTTTTAATTTCCCTAAACCCCGATAGATGACGGTTTTTACAGAGCTCTCTGGCATTTCCAATACCCCCGCAATTTCTTTAATAGGTAAGTCTTCGAAATATCTCATGACAATAATCATTCTTGATTTTTTATCAAGGACACTTAACGCCTCCTGTAGATCAATGACATCTTCTATCGGTTTTGAAACATAGCTGACTTCAGGATTTTTATCCATATACACGATTTTTTTAGATTTCCGGATAAAGTCCAAAGCACAATTGACGGCTATTTTTGTAAGCCAAGATTTAAAATATTGAGGTTGCTTCAGTTTATGAATAGAGATATACGCTTTGTAGACGGTCTCCTGTACAATCTCCAGCGCATCATCCTTATTCCTCACATAGGAGTATGCCATACGGTAAAGACGCTCCTGCATCCCATCTATTAATGCAGTAAAGCTGTCTTCATCACCCGCTATCGCCTTTTCCTCCAGCTCTGTTGTATTCAAGTTCTCACTACCTTTCATGTTGCTTATACTTTTTAGACGCACGTGATATTCAAAAAGACTCAAATGGGTTTAAAAAAATGGCCCTCTCTCTCGAGAAGACCACCTAAGTAATTTATTGTAAGGTTAGTTCTTATCATGTATCCAAATGCTGTACGTTAAACAATCTCGCATAACTTCCATCTAGCCCCATCAGTTCTTCATGTGTACCACGCTCTGTGATCTCACCATTCTCGAGCACTACGATCTGATCTGCATGTGTAATTGTAGACAGTCTATGTGCAACAATTAGTGTAGTACGTTCCGATGAGAGGGATTGCAGCGCTTGTTGAATTAAATGCTCTGACTCCAGATCCAGCGCTGATGTAGCTTCGTCTAATATAAGAACCTTCGGATCTTTAAGAAACACTCTTGCGATCGCAACCCGTTGCTTTTGTCCACCGGACAGCTTCACTCCACGCTCTCCCACTTCTGTGTCATAGCCTAGCGGCAGCTGCTCAATAAAATCATGCGCATTGGCAGCTTTCGCCGCCGAGAGGACTTCCTCCTCTGTAGCATTAGGATTACCGAACAAGATATTATCTCTTACAGACCCACTAAATAAGAAATTATCTTGAAGCACCATTCCAACGGCTCTTCGTAAACTCTCCTGCGTCAAACCTTGTATATCCTGACCATCCATCTGGAGGCTACCTTTGCTGATGTCATAGAAACGCGGAATCAAGCTTATGAGAGAGGACTTCCCACCACCACTCATTCCGACAAAAGCGACCGTCTGCCCAGGTTTGATACTTAAATTGATATCCTTCAGTACCCAATCATTCTCTTCGTTGTATTTGAACCAAACCTTATGAAAATCAATTTCACCACGTGCATTCGTCAGAGGTCTTGCTCCCGGTTTATCCACGATATCATAAGGCTCTTCTAGCAGCTCAAGCACCCGTTCAAGGGAAGCCGAGGCTTGAGTTAGCACTGTCGAGGAATTAATCAATCGACGCAGCGGCGCATACATCCGGTCCAGATAGCCGAAGAAAGCAACAAAGGTTCCCACAGTCAAATGGCCATGAATCACTTGATAACCCCCGTATCCGATGACTAGCAGTGGTGCAATATCCGTTAGTGTGTTAATAATCGCGAAGGTAATCGCATTCCAACGGGTTTGAGCCATCGCTTTTTTGAGAAAGTTACCGTTGATATCTTCGAACTGCTTCTGATCCACTTTTTCCATCGTGAAGCTGCGGATAATCGAAATGCCTTGAATCCGTTCATGAAGATAGCCTTGAATGCCAGCTAGAGCCTGTGAACGGTCTTTGGTTAACACCTTAAGTCGTTTATATAGTTTACTCACCGCAAAGGCGTAAAACGGAAGTACAGCGATAGATACTAGCGCCAGCACTGGATTCAAATAAAACATAAAACCAAGCGCAAACACTAGCGTAAATAAATCCAGCCATACATTCATCATTCCGACTTCTACTAAATTTTTAGTCTGTTCCACATCATTTATAAATCTCGAAATTGCTTCGCCCACTTTTGTATTCTGATAATACCGCAGCGACAAGCGCTGTAAGTGACTGTATAGCTTATTGCGCATATCGAACAATATCTTACTTGTGATCAGCTGGGCAAAATACTGCCGGTAATACTCCACCGGTCCCCTTACAATTACGAATAAAACAAAAGCGCCTCCGAGAATAAGCATCAATTGCGATACCCGCTCCTGAGCACTCATGGCAGGGTTCATCAGCAGGTCATCGACCACGTATTTCAGGATCATAGGCAGTGTCAACGGGATGCTGAACTTGATCATACCTATAAAGAGCGTAAACACAATCCATTTCATGTAAGGCCGTACAAAAGTAAAATATGATTTCCATTGTTTCACAGAGATATTCTATCCTTTCTCTTTACTGAGTTGCTAAGTACAGTTGACTTTTGCGCTCTACAGTGTTTTTATATTTTTAAGTCCATAAGTACGATTGCAGTACCCGAACTTCAGGAGGATAAAGATGTCTAGACAATTTGTGACGGAAGCCGTCATGATGGCGATTTACGGCCAGCTTCTCATATCGAGCAGCCCTGTAGAATATATAGTGCCTTATACGACCGTGATGGAATTATACGAACTTCGGGACAGTGATGATCCGTTAATGAACCGTCCAGATGATGACAAGCATGTCAAACTCAAGATTGGTGAGCTCATTGCCTATTTCGAAGAGCCGCTAAATGCTAAAAAAATCAACCGCTGTCTGGCCGTTCCTTGGGCAAAAAGCTCTGGTATTCTACTAGGCGGACAATCAAAGATTACCATCATTAACAGCATGGATACCGCTGTCTACGGCGAAACATTCGATCCCATCGAAACGGAGCTTCTATTGTCTTCACAACGTGAGAAGGTGCCCATTCTTACCGATCAATTCGAGCTGATTCAACGCATTATTGAAGGTGGGGTCCCTGTTCAAGTATACGACATTGACGATTTCGATTTTGCAATGGAGGAAGAAACGTTCCACAATTCGCACTGATTATATCAACGTAGAAAAAGCCCTGCCTTTTGGCAAGGGCTTTTCACATTCGTAAAAAAACAAAATTAAGACATTTAAACCTGTACTCCGCCAGGCACCGAATTGGCTTCATACTTATATTCAATGTCATCCTCTGCCTCAGAATACACAATAGTTAAGCCGTAGCCCTCCATATACCATAAATCCTGCTCTTCCATGTAGAACACAATACCGTCTTGTTCAACTTGTATTGCTGGACGTCCAGGTGCCTCCATCCCGATACCCAAGGAGAAACCAGGGTGAAGTCCACCTCCCGAGCTATAGCGGGGAAATAAACGAATATAGTCGCCATTCTTAAGATCCAGTTCTCTTTTAAACCAAGCTGCCGCTGCTTGACTAATTTCCATGTTCATCTCTCTCAGCTCCTTTGTATAGTCTAATCATACTGAAAATGAATCGATTTTCAAACACCTTTATGTAATTAATGTTTTCCCAAACTCCTCAAAAATTAGTTTGACAACTTTGCAAACGGAGTGATAAACTCTGAACATAACTAAACGTCTGCTAGTTATTACCAAAATTAATCATTAAAACAATGAAAGGGGTGAGCGCGGTGTTTACGAAGTTACAGCCATATCAAATAACTATTGTTGGAATTTCCAATCAACTGAATACCGAAGCAGCCCAAGTGGTGAACCCATCCTGAAGTTCATACGAGTGTAAATGATCGTATAACTTTAGTTCTTGTAGGTCTCTCACATGCCTGGTGCTGTATAGCACCGTGCGCATGATAGCTGTAAATTACAGGCATATCGTCCGTTTTCGGATGATATGCCTTTTTTGTTTAAATATAAGAATTTATATATTTCACGATATAAATTTTCCTTATATTTCTACGAGAAACGATTGTCCTCTTTGAAGGACGATAACGTCGATTCTTCTGGCTATAGAGATAACCACTTGCGCTTTTTTCCAACATCACAGCTATTACTTTAACTTGAAAGGAAGGGATTTACTTGTTCTCCGTTCTCCGCAATCTCGGCTGGTTCTTTCGCCGAGAAAAAAGGCGTTACCTGATTGGCCTAATCTTACTTATTGGAGTAGGTGTGCTTGAATTATTACCCCCACGTCTGCTAGGCAATGCCATTGACGACATAGTACGCGGTTCTATTACTACAGCATCATTAGCCAAGTATATCGGCATGATCCTCATTTTACTGCTAGTCATTTATTGGATTACCTACATATGGATGCACAAATTATTCGGAGGCTCCAACCTCGTAGAGCGCCTTCTGCGCTCGAGATTTATGAATCATTTGATGACCATGACCCCATCGTTCTTCGAACGCAATAGAACCGGTGACCTGATGGCTCGGGCAACCAACGATATTAGAGCGGTCTCAGCTACCGTGGGATTCGGAATGCTCACTCTGGTGGATTCAACAATCTATCTCACAGTCGTACTGTTTGCAATGGGTTTTCTCGTCAGTTGGAAGCTGACTCTCGCAGCGGTAGTACCATTACCGTTAATTGCAATCGCTATGATTTTTTATGGCAAAGCAATACATGATCGTTATTCCTTAGCACAAGATGCATTCGGAGATATGAATGATCAGGTTCTCGAATCTGTCTCCGGTGTGCGGGTTATCCGTGCTTATGTGCAAGAGAGACTCGATGAGAAACGATTCTCGGATATTACAGAAGATGTATACAACAAGAATATGGCTGTAGCCCGTGTAGATGCCTTCTTTGAACCGACAATTCGATTCTGCGTTGGACTTAGCTACATTATCGGTCTTACCTATGGGATTTATCTTGTATTCCGTAATCAGATCACGCTGGGTGATCTAGTCTCCTTCAATATGTACCTCGGGATGATTGTATGGCCGATGTTCGCCATTGGTGAGCTGATCAACATCATGCAACGCGGGGGTGCCTCTCTCGAACGTATTGATGAGACGCTAAACTCCAAAGCAGATGTTCAGAGTGCCGCTAACCCGGTTCATGTTGCAAATCCTACCCGAATTGAACTTAACGATGTGACCTTCCGTTATCCTTCATCGACGATTGACAATTTGACTAATGTCAGTCTGACCTTGAACCAAGGTCAAACACTAGGTGTAGTCGGTCGTACAGGTAGCGGTAAATCAACGCTGCTCAAACAGCTGCTACGAGAATATCCGACAGGTAATGGTGAAATTCTCATCTCTGGTGTTCCAATTCAACAGATTTCATTGGATCAACTGCACAGCTGGATGGGATATGTTCCTCAGGAACAGATCCTCTTCTCTAAATCTGTTCGTCAAAATATTCAATTTGGTCTGGATAACGCGGACGACGATACGATCTTGAAAGCTATCACAGCTGCCGCCTTCCAAAATGACTTAGGCACATTATCTGATGGTTTAGATACGTTGGTTGGTGAGCGTGGAGTATCCTTATCCGGTGGTCAAAAACAACGTGTATCCTTATCCAGAGCTTTTATCGCCAATCCAGATGTACTGATTCTGGACGATGCTTTATCCGCTGTTGACGCTCGTACGGAAGCCCAGATTATTGAGAATATTCGCCAAGAGCGTGCAGGAAAAACAACATTGATCTCTACGCATCGCCTCTCTGCTGTTCAACATGCCGACATCATCGTTGTACTGGATAACGGCCACATTGTTGAACGTGGTACGCATCAGGAGCTATTAGATATGAATGGCTGGTACCGCGAGCAGTATGACCGGCAGCAAGTAGAGAATAATTTATCGAATGATTAATAGACATACTAGCTATGACTAAGCAAAACTTTTAGGAGGTGTCACCGTTGACAAAGAGTACAGGCAAACGCCTGCTTGAATACGCATTGACTGCAAAAAAAACCTTTATTGCAGCCCTTCTACTCCTCTCCATCGGGGTAGCGGCTGAACTGGCAGGTCCGTTTATCGCCAAAAGTATGATTGACAATCATATGCTGGCCATTGAAAAGCCTTATTTTAGCACTACTTCTCCAGATGAGGCCGTTCAGTATAACAACGCTTATTATAAACGAGGAGATCGTTTTGAACCCGGGGAAGCTAAGGGTCAAGAAATTCGCATTCTTCAAGAGGGAAGAACCTTCTACTTTATTAATGAAGCTGTAACACAACCAGATGGTGAGCGAAAGTTCAGCAATGGTGAAATGCATATCACACGTGGTGAGGACGAAGCCATCTATCCTGCGGTTAAGCTTTCAGCAGATGAGCTGTTCGCTTTTTACAAACCTGAGCTTCCAGGCATTTATCAGCTAGTCGGTTTGTACGCTATCTTCCTAGTGATTTCGATCTTTGCCGAATTTGGTAAAACCTATTGGCTGCAATCTTCAGCGAATCAGGTGATTCGAAAACTGCGAACCGATGTGTATGCGCATATCCAGCGACTTCCGGTTTACTTTTTTGATAACTTGCCAGCAGGTAAGGTAGTCTCCCGTGTAACCAATGATACTGAGGCGATAAAAGATCTATTCATTGCCGTTCTCTCCAATTTCAGTACCGGTATTATTAATATTACAGGCGTATACATCGCCTTGTTCTTGCTCGATGTCCGGCTAGGTCTGATCAGCTTGTTCATCATCCCGATTCTTATTCTTTGGATCGTGCTCTATCGCAAAATCGCTACAAAATATAATACGATTATCCGCTCACGACTGAGTGAGATCAACGCTATCATTAATGAATCGATTCAAGGAATGTCCATTGTTCGCATATTCCGCCGTCAGAAGCAGCTTGGTGAAGAATTTGAGCATCTGAACGATGACTACTTGAAATATCAGAATAAAATGCTGAATTTGAATGCCTTTACCTCCCACAACCTGGTGAACTCGTTGCGCAGTCTCTCTTTTGTGATGGTGCTTTGGTATTTCGGACATGGCAGTATTACCGGTTCTACTTTTGTATCTTTAGGGGTTCTATACGCCTTCGTCGATGTGCTTGGACGTTTGTTCCAACCGATTACAGGTATGGTGAATCAGCTTGCAAATCTCGACACTTCTATGGTATCTGCGGGTCGTGTGTTTACTCTTATGGATGAGCCTGGGGAAAATGTTACCGACGGTTCCATGCCGCGCTATAAAGGAAAAGTGGAGTTTAAGAACGTGTCCTTTGCTTATAAAAAAGACTTCGTCCTTCGCGATATTTCCTTTGAAGCACGTCCGGGAGAAACGGTTGCTCTAGTGGGTCATACCGGTTCCGGAAAAAGCTCGATAATCAACTTGTTATTCCGGTTCTATGATCCGCAAAAAGGTGAAATCACGATTGATGGCCAGAAGGTCACAGATATTCCGAAGCAATGGCTGCGTAATCACATGGGGATTGTTCTTCAAGACCCTTACCTCTTTACTGGTACGATTGCTTCTAATGTCAGCCTGGGGGATGAACGAATCTCACGCGAGCGGGTTGAACGGGCTTTACGGGAAGTCGGAGCAGATAAATTGCTGGCCCACCTTCCTCAAGGTTTTGATGAACCCGTTATTGAAAAAGGGAGCACCCTATCTGCAGGTCAGCGGCAATTGATTTCGTTTGCCAGAGCGCTCTCCTTCGACCCTGCTATTCTGATTCTTGATGAAGCCACCTCCAATATCGATACGGAGACCGAAAGCGTCATTCAAGATGCATTAGAAGTCCTTAAAAAAGGACGCACGACATTCATCATCGCACACCGTTTATCCACGATTCGAAGTGCAGATCAGATTCTTGTTCTGCATCACGGAGAGATCGTAGAGCGCGGTAGCCACGATGAGCTGATGGCACTCGGCGGCAGATACTTCCGGATGTATCAGCTGCAAGTAGGTGCTGGTTCTAACAGTATAGACAATAATAAGAGTGCATCCTCCCGAACTTCGTTAGGCAGCTTGCAACCATCGTTAGAGAAAATGTAATCGATGCCCTGAGTCACATCTGTGATTCAGGGTTTTTCTACACTTGATATTAGAACGTTTGTTCTGTAAAATGAAAAATAATACATATAGGTGAAGGAGGCATTTGATGCGTACATACACTATAACTAAGAAACAAGCTCGACTTTTTCTCCTGGCACACCAAAAGTTAACCAGGGGCGCTCTTCCTGCCGGTAAACTTAGTATTTATGATTATGTTCGTCACGTAGGCTGTATCCAATATGATCCTCTTAACATCGCAGGCCATAACCATGAGCTTGTCCTCCAAGCACGAGTTCCCGGGTTCACGCCTGAGCAAGCCCAAGAGCTACTGTATCAAGACCGACTTCTATTCGATGGTTGGGACAAGAACATGTCCATTTATTGTACAGAGGACTGGCCTTATTTCAAACGGAGAAGAGAAGCTTCTGCCTTGTACCATCAGGTTAATGAACCTGTAATGGCTGCCGTACAGCAGGTTCGTGAGGAGCTAATAAAGCGCGGTCCTCTCTCCTCCTTGGATGTAGAAGGAAAGGACAAGGTGGATTGGGCTTGGGCTCCGGCTAGACTATCACGTGCCGCTTTGGAAAGTATGTACTTTTGGGGGGAGATAGTCGTTCATCATCGTGTTCATACCCGCCGGTATTACGATTTCGCTGAACGTCTGCTACCACATCATCTTTTGAACACGAAAGACCCTAACCCCACCGATGAACAATTTCATGATTGGTATGTGCTGCGTAGAATAGGCAGTATCGGACTGTTATGGAATAAATCCGGAGACGGATGGCTGGGGATTTCCGGTCTGAAGAGCAAGGAACGTGCGGCAGCGATTCAAAGGCTGTTACAAAGCGATAGCCTCAGGGAAGTTCTAGTGGAGGGTATTAAGCTCCCACTCTACATCCGTAGCATGGACGCTCTAACTTTAGAAGCTGTAATACAGCAAGAGTCAGAAGATGCTGAGAGTCAATCAGGTTATTCGTTTGCAGCTATAATAGCTCCACTCGATAACTTGATATGGGATCGAGAACTGATCCGACAATTATTTGGATTTCATTACCGCTGGGAAGTCTATAAACCCGCTTTGGAACGAGAATATGGATATTATGTACTGCCTTTATTATATAATGATCGTTTTATTGCGAGATTTGAACCGGTGGTGGATAAGAAGAGCCAAACATTGAATATTATGAATTGGTGGTGGGAACCGGGTGAGCGCCTAATACCAGAGATGCTTCCGGCATTAGGCGAAGCTCTATCTGCACTATCACGCTGCGTTAGAGCTTCTAAGATTCATTTTAGACCGGAGGTTGTAGAGGACTGCGGATTAGAAGAGTTATTAGTGCAAGGTCTCCTCTTCTAGCCCCAGTTTCGTGAACATTTCTGTACAATAGCCTTGTAATTTGATTTCTAGCCGTCTAGCTTTATTTTTGAATCGTTTTAACTCCTCGATCATCTTTGCCCTTCCAGCAGGGGTGAATGTTTCTTGTATCCGTTCTTTGAAATAATCGTGAACGATATGGTTTCGCTGTTTCCATACTTCTTCTAGCTGAGCGGTTTCTTGCTCCGAGAAAGGAAAGTGATGCTGTATTTCTTTGATGAGTTGACCGAGTGAATTGCTGAGTTTTCGCTGATACAGATCCGTCAGATCTGCTTCAGTGGGCGTCTTGCCTTGCGATAATTTGGTGAGCAATAACAAATTGGTCAACTGCTGTTCTAGGGCTTGACCATAATAGACTGCTAGTCCAAAATACGCAAATAACTCCTTGGATTGTTCACTCTCTGGTACTTGTGTATGCTTCATCTTTCCCCTCCACTTCAATATCCTTTTTACTTTTATCTATACAATTTATGTTTTGTTGTAGTCTCTCTGTCTTGATCTGTACAAATAAAAACCGATAAGCAGTGTTATATATAAGAGCGCATGTGCAAATGAACCTAACAACTCCGCTAATGGTATAGTATCAGCTTTCATCATAACCTCCATAACTGGGGCGACAGGTGGTAACAACCAGATCAGAAAATGTAACGAACCGGGCAAACTATCACTGATCTGGGTCCCACCAAGTGACATTATAACAATTCCCAGCATGATACCGGCAGCATGGCTGCCTTTCTTAACCCACGAAGATTGCAGATATAAGGAAATGGACACACCAAGCATCCCTAATAACCCGTGTCCAGCAAGAGCTAAGCTGAACCGATACACCCCTGGTGATTCTGCGAAGTGGCCCGTTACCCAAGGATAAATAACAAGGATTAGATCAAGCAGCAACGTAAGAAATGCAAGTGAAAGAATACCCCCTACACTATGCTTAACCGCGCTTCGCAGATGAACCACTGCGATCTGCCGATGTACAGGATGTTCATGATTTAGAAAGCTGAGGCCCATCCAGGCACAGCTGATAAAAAGCATTACTGCAGTAGCTGCATAGCTATTCATTACCGGATTAGGTTTATAGGAATACAAAATCTGAACCGCAATCACAATCCCTGCTAATGGGCCGAAATATCGCTGAGATCGGGTATAGCTTCGCAGCATATAAGCGATAAGCGAATTCATGAATCGACCTCCTTAGCTCTGGTCGCTGGGCTCATCCACAGTTCTATACCGTCACGTCCCCCTCGGGGATCTACCGATTGTATTGAGCCACCCGCTTCTAATACAAACCGCAGAAAGATGTCAGAATGTGAAGCCTCTACAGTCAGCCCTATACAATCACTATAAGCACTATCCTTAACTTCCCCTAAAGAAATAAACCCTGTCATACCCTTCAGATACTGCTGATTCTGAATGGACAGCTTGGATAATCGGATATAAGTAGTGGGGTTTGCTCTCAACTTCTGAGACCCCACAATGGACTTAACAATCCTTCCTCCTTGAAGTACATGGACATGGTCGGCTAGCATTTCTATCCACTGAGGCTCATGTACCGAGAATACTATGGCTGTGCCCTTTTTCTTCAAATTTATCAGAAGGTCAACAAGCTTATTCATGGAAGTGAGATCCAATCCCGACATAGGCTCATCCAGAAGCAGCAATGAAGGACTTCCCATTAAGCTTTGGATCAGATTTATTTTTTGCAGCATCCCTTTGGAGAAGTTTAGCATAGATTGTGTACGAAAATTCTCCAACAGAAACAGTTCGAATAACATTGTTAATTCCTGCTCGATCTGAGCTGGTGCAAGTCCGCTAATCTGACCCATGCTTCGCAAATACTGCTCTGGGGAAAGCTTCGACCCTGGAAAAATTTCAGGCGCATATCCAATCCTCATATGATGATGAATGCGATTCAACTTCCCTGAAGAAACATGGATGAGTCCAGCTAAGATAGACAGCAGCGTGCTTTTACCTGAACCATTCCTTCCGATAAGTGCAGTGACAGTTCCCATTTCAACGACCATCGAAACTTCTTCCAACACTGTTCGTCGTGCAAATTGCTTACTAATTTGTTCTAGTACTATTAGGGGAGTAGCATCTATGCCAATGTCAGTAAAGTTAAGTTCTTCTCTGTGTGTCACTAATCGCGCTCCCTTCATATCTACTGTTAATTCTCCGGTTCCCTACGAATTTCCTCTTATACGAACCAAATTTTAATCAAAAAAAGAAAGAACTGCTAAAGCAGCCCTTTCTTAAATCCAGAAGTTTTATTATAAAATTGTTTGCTTTCCGTTAATCCTTTCCCTCTTTTTGTTTATTTGGTATGTGACAGAATATCTTCAGCTCGAAGCCGGAACTGTTCTGCAGCTTTCTCTGGTGTAATCTGACTGAACATAAGCAAATCATATAGCTCACGTAATAAACCTGTCCCCTCTGAAGAGCCAACCGGATCAGGCGGGTCCATCGGGCTGCTATTTTGCTCCACCCATTAAAATATATTCAAAGATCTGTGCAAGCTCTGGCTATATAAATGGTTTCATCTGTTCTGAATATAAAAAACCAGATTGTTGCTATATTTCTACAGCAACAATCTGGTTATCGGTTCATATATGAGAGTTAGGTTACATGTATTTACGCATAAACCTCAACCGCATCGCTAATTAGACGGCACGCCTCAGCACATCTACGGCAGGCATCAATACATTCCTGACAATGTGTATGTATATGCTTGCTGCTTTCATCTGCACAGGCTTCACAAATTTCGGCACATAGACGGAGAATTCCGGCTACAAACGGACTTTGGCGAGTCATCGCTTGTACGGCATATGAACAAATATCCGCACATTCACGATCTAGCCGCATGCTTTCACGCAGAGAAGCAAGATCATATTCTTTTAGGCTTGAGACATAGCTATAATTACAGGCATTCATACTTTCTAAACAAGCGTCAATGCACTCCTGATATTGAATTCGGGTCATAGCCTTAAACCTCCTGTATTTTTATAGGGTATGCGATACTATTAACCTACAAGATTAGGAATGAACCATTACAACTTCTGACAAGGAGATCTGATTATAGACTTCTCTTAATTGTACTAGGACGAACGAAGGTACGCCCTTCCATCTCCAGTAACCTAGTGCGCAGTTCATTTGATGAGAAATGTTCACCGATGAATACGGCAACGTCAGGCACTTCGCCTTGTGGTGTGATTTTCATAAAATCAGCTTCACGATAGGCATATTGGAAAAGAAAGCGGCTGGAGGTGTCATTAAAGGTCACAATACCTTTAGCTCTATAAACATCACGCGGTAATTCCTTAACGAACTGTTCGAATTGTTCACTGTTTACTGGACGTTTAAAATAATGTGTGTACGCCATAACATGATCGTGGCTAGTATGTGTGCCTCTAGTCGTGTGTTCATCTTCATCATGCAAGAAGCTCTCACTGGCATCCTCAACCTCTTCCAATTGTGCATCCGTAAGAACTCCACCTGCATCACGCAGCAATTCCTCCGGTTCTACATCACAACGCACAGTTGGCAGAATGGGTGCATAAGCGTTCCATTTCCGTAGTACAGCGGTAACCTCTTCCGCCTCTTCAGCGGTTACACGGTCAATTTTATTCAATAGCAAGACAGAAGCGCAGCGAATCTGCTCCTGCATCAAACGATAAGTTGCCCCCTGCTGTGCGCGATACAGTTCAAGAAGATGTACGGCATCAACAACGGTGATCAAGCTTTTCAGTTCTACCTTTTGATACAACGAAATTTCGGTTACGCCATCTACAATTTCCAGCGGATTTGCAGCTCCTGTTGCCTCGATTACTACGACATCCGGAGTCTCCTTCTTAATGAGTGTTGCCAGCTCTGTACTAAGATCACTTCGGATAGAACAGCATATGCATCCACCAAGTAGTTCTGCCATAGGGACAGTTTGCTCAACTAGCAATCCATCCAAATTCACTTCACCCAACTCATTCATCACTACTGCAGGACGTAAACCCTGATTTTTCCAATGATCTAGTAGGCGCTGCAGCAATGTTGTTTTGCCGCTCCCCAGAAATCCTGACAATATATACACAGGTACGACCTGTTCCATGTTTCATCGCTCCCCAGCAAATTACAGTTATGTGTAGCGAGTGTACTACATGCGCGCGAAGCACGCAAGCGGCACCCCAAATTCCAGCTGCATTCTGTAAGTACACGTAAGCTTGTCTTTACTTCTGCCATCCCCTATCATGATAACATCTCTAATCTAGGAGTTGAGCCATTTGTCATCTGTTGAAGAACATCGGAAAGAAGCGCCTCAAACCGTTTCCTGCTATATCATTACTGTCTCGGATACCAGAACTACTGAAACAGATACCGGAGGAGCTTTGATTAAATCTATGCTCGAAGAAGCCGGGTATGAAGTGATAGGCAGCACCATTACGAAAGATAATTATCAGGATATCCGTGAGCTATTGTATAAATGTGTTGACCAGGCCGGAATAGAAGCTGTACTCCTCACAGGTGGAACAGGGATTTCTCCACGGGATACGACGTATGAAGCTGTTGCCTCTTTGCTAGATAAAACATTACCTGGCTTCGGTGAGATTTTTCGGATGCTAAGCTTTACAGAGGACATTGGTTCGGCAGCTATTCTTAGTCGAGCCATCGCAGGCACCATGGGAAAGACCGCAATTTTTTCTATGCCTGGCTCTGCTGGAGCCGTAAAACTGGCTATGGAACGGTTAATTATCCCGGAACTTCGCCATGTTATGCGTGAAATTTACAAGCGTTAAGCAAATACCCATTTTTAAATACAATAGACAAACAACCAAGCAGGCTTTTGTTCTGTGCGTATAATACGGTAAGTCCACACACAAAAGGAGCTGAAGGAAATGTCTGAATGTCCAAAATGCCCGGCCCAAACGGTTACTGACCCACCTAAGGTGGTTTATCAAGATCACTTCCATCCACAAGTAGTAAATGTGATTCATCCAGTTGAAATCGTTAGACGTCATCACTGTGTACCCGTTCCTCGCCATTGCTACACCTATTCTGTGAAAGATGTTTTTTGCGACAATAACATGATGCCTAGAGGCGGAAGATAACTCTACTTCACACCACTATTAAAAGTCCCCTATAAGTGAGAGACAGACCCGTGCTAAATGCATTGGGTCTTCTCTCGCTTCTTTTGCAGAAAACATTTGACAAAATGGATCGTTTATCTAGTCTGTATGTCTTCTATCAACCGGAGCACCAATCGCGGGAAGCGTAGGGACAGTGATCTCTACCCGTTATCTATTAGTTAAGACAGAACAATATGCTAGAGTTAAGGGCCACTGGAATTTGTTCTAGTGATTCACGATAGCACAGCTATAAAAGCAAGCCTCTGAAAATCAAATGGCTTGTTTTTTCAAAGAAAGGATCGATCAGAAGTAAAACAGCAGCACAATGTAACTCGAAGATACTTCCGTTTAACTAATCGCTCACTGTAAAAGACAAAATGTCGAATAAACCTGCAAAAAGTACATCTTTATATGAAACGTGGCGGACTACAGATTAAGGGGGTCAAGCCGTAATTGCAGTTTTCTTTTGTCTAGCGAAAGGTTTGGATGACTATGAGAATAAAATTCCATTTTGGGTCGTGAATCGGTACTCATGATTTATCTCTGTTAAACTCAGAGTCAGGGTATCATCGGAGACCATGCTTTAAGGCGGTCAAACTCATAGATCGTTCGGAGATGATAGGGTTTTTTTTCATTTTTCCTTTCAAAAACACCCATGTATCCAACCTCATTAAAAATAACGTATTCCAATGTAACCCGCTGATCTGGGCGGTTAGATTGCCAATAATAATGTAATTCTAACGGAGCCTCATACCATAACCAATCTAAATCCTTAATTGCTACATTTCTATGCTGGAGAACCCATATACTGAAGGCAACATGAGGATCCTCTACAGGTATTTCTGACTTTGGATTCTTTTCTTTCAATTGACTCGCAGCCGCCTTAAGAACTCCATTCATATCTGATTCGACGGAAAATTGTGAAACGGATTTAATCTGATTAAATTGCTCAGTATATTTATTAGCCTTCGTTAGCTCATGGATTTCATTCAAACTAATCTTAGGGCCATAGAAAATAACACAGACACTAATTAACCCAAAAATAAGCGCTTTCGAGAAAAGAAACTGCTTCTTTTTATACATATAAATTAATGCAATAAAAAAGCCCACAGGAATCAGTAAGCCGAACAAATTGATGTAGAACTCACAAAGTAAAAAGACTCCAATAATTAACGCCCAATCCTTTAATCTCAATGTTTTTCGCTGATCCCAATAGGACACTAGTAATGAAACAATAAAACAAATCCAAAAGATCCAGCTCAATAAAACCAGTCCTCCTCTCTCCTACATTCTCCATATAATACCACATCCAAGGGGGTACCAAGAGGACTACCTTGGATGTCTTACAACCCAAAATTATTACTCAGTCCTTATAAAAGAATCCGGATAATTGGCTACAAATTGAATCATGTCATCAGAGATCTCCCATCTAAAAACGGAAGTCAAAACCGGATCTCTAAAAAAGGATTGGACTGCTTTATGATTAAAATCAGCTGAGTAATTCTCGAACTGGGCTCTTTCGTGGTTTGCACGCAGCTTTTGTAGGTTAGCAGCTTGAGCTGGCCCCTTTACAGAAAAATCAAAGTCCTCTAAACGAATCTTAATTCTTTCTTGGTTTCGCTGAGTCATCACCTCTATCTGTAGCTGATTCAGATCGTATACCAGGCTATACACAGTATCCTCGCGCCGTGCTGCGGCAAGTACTTTAAATGCAAAATCCGTGTCAGGCGTTTGCTCCGCTAATGTGCTTAATGCTTCATAGGCAATCTTATAGCGATCCAGTGAATTCTGTTCATAAGCATCCCGATCTTCCCAGCCCTTGAAATCCACCCTCTGAATCTCCTGTACAGCTTCCTCATACACTGTATTAGCGATAATAGGCATGGAAAGCTTGCCTTTATATACAACCAACCTTCCATCTAAAAACTCAAGAATCGCTTGATTGCCCCTCCGGTCAGCCAACAGATAATGTAAACTAGAAGTGCTTTGATCGATACGAACCGTCGTAGCTGCTACCAATGCTTCCTGAACAGTAGCACAGGTATCAAGTAAATATTGAATAAAATGCAGTTCACCTAAAGCGGGTCGCTCATCCACCGCAGGATATTTAGTCTGCCAAAGTGTCGTTTGCTCCACCACCAGCCCTGCTTCATTCATCCCCCCATTAGGATTTTCTTTTCCAATTTGTGAGATGGTTAGGCTTCCATACTGAGAAATCCAAGAAGCGGGCTGAGCTGGAGGCATCATTAATGCAGTCTTCTGTAAACCTCTTTGGTTCGTAAAAAGATACACTCCATCGTAGATTACATCTTGATTTTTACAGACTCTATTGAATTCATTTTTAAGCATATGGAAGGTTGTACTCATGTTCATCTCCCTTTTCTTATAGCAGCTTGTTTAGAACCTCTTTATTTTCATTTTCCATATGATCCAGAAAAGCTAAACATAACTCTTCAATCTGCTTATTCTTTTGATCTAAGAGGGCTGAGAATCTTGTAATCAATGTCTGCTTTCTTTTTTCCCATTGCAGCTGTTGCAATTTTTGTAGATAGCCTTCCTCCTCCGGATTCTCCTCTTCATTCCTTAACATCCGGGTTAAAAAAAGAATTTGCACCTCGATTTTTACTTCTGGTGTTAGATCAAGCAAGTAATTGTTCTCATCAATCAACAGATCAGCATCCACTTTGAAAAATTCTGCCAATGCTTGCAGTCTTTCTTTGGGTACAGGACGACGTTTCTTGACCCAATCACTAAATTGTTGCGGGGTCAGCCCTACTTCTCTGCATACATTGGTGTACGTCACTTGATGAATTAATGCAAGGTATTGCAAAATTGTTAGGGCAGATACAGTAGTATTACTTTCCATGATCACCATTCCTTATTGACATAACATATGTCTAATCCAATTAAACCCATCTTACATTTTGACGTATTTTATGTCAACCGTACATCTGTTCTATACAGTTATATACAAAATAACCCGACAGAGAAATCTGCCGGGTTATTCATCATTATCTTTTACAAATCAGGATGCTCATGTTTTGCTTTCAGACGATTCCAGCGACGCTCCACTTCTGCCTCGAAGCTGCGTAAAGCCGGCTCATTCTCAGGCTTCAGTAAGTGACGGGTTTTGCCCATGGTCTTCAGCCAAGCTGAGAGCTCAACGCGTTTGCCTTTGTCTTCTGGATTGTACGTAATATTCGTAGAACCATGTTCCACTTCATATAGAGGGAAGAAGCAAGATTCTACTGCCAGCGAGACGATGTTGGTGCCTTCTTTATCTTCAGACATCCAGTTCAGCGGGCATGCGATCAGGATCTTACCGTACACTAGACCTTCGTTCTGAGCGTACCACTGTGCTTTTGCCGCTTTCTTCACAAGATCCTGCGGGTAAGCTTCGGAGCCAGTAAAGACATATGGAATGTTAGTAGCTGCCATGATTTGCGCAGTATCCTTATGCTGTGTAACTTTACCTTGCTGATTCTTACCAATACTGGATGTAGAAGTACGGTGACCCAATGGTGTGGAATAGGACTGCTGAGCCCCTGTATTCATGTAGCCTTCATTATCGTACTCTACGATAATCATTTTGTGACCGCGTAGTGCAGCCCCAATCGCAGGTCCCATTCCGATATCCATACCACCATCACCCGTTACCATTACAAATGTAAAGTCGTCTTGAAGTCCAAGTCCGTCCAATTCACCGCGGCGTTTGCGTTCCCAGAACATTTCTACCACACCAGATAAGGTAGCAGCACCATTTTGGAATAGGTTATGAATAAACGTAGATTTATGAGAAGAATATGGATATCCTGTAGTTGTTACCATGGCACACCCTGTATGATACAGAGCAACGATATCCCCTTCGATCCCTTTGAAGAACGTCTCCAGCCCTGAGAAAATCCCACAGCCCGGACATGCGCCATGACCAGGTGCCAGCCGTTTAGGTTTCTTCGTCAAGCTGCGCAGTGGGGGTATTCGCACACTTAATTTCCCTGTAGCTTCATCCTGTTTAACCGTAATTAACCCTGTCTTCAACGCATCAAAGTTCATCGGCTTCAATAGACGCTGTGGCGCTTTGTCCGGCGTACCTGGATTGTGACCATAGTAGTCAAACGGTACTTCAACACGGTTTGCAGCAACAGCATCTAGTGCCAATTCAAAGAACGCATGACCATCTTCTGCGTAGAAGTCCTTACCGCCCAACCCGTAAATACGGCTAATGACCTTTGTAGTAGTGTTACCATAGGTGAACAGTGCTGCCTTGATCTCATTTACCATATTACCGCCGTGACCACCAACCGAATCTGCACGGTCGCCTACGGTGATTGCCTTTACATTTTTCAGCGCTTCCGCAATTTGCTTCTGCGGGAAAGGACGTATCATATTCGGCGAAATTGCACCTGCTTTGATCCCTTGCAAACGAAGCTGATCTACAACATCTTTAATGATCTCTGAGGCAGAGTTCATCAGGAATACGGCTACTTCCGCATCTTTCATCCGATACTCTTCGATTATAGGATAGTGTCGTCCAGTCAATTCAGCGAATTCCTTCGCAATCTCTTCGAAGACTTCACCCGCATTATACATGGCTACCGACTGCTGATAGCGGTTGTTAATGTAGTCAGGTTCATTCATATAAGGACCTACAGTAACCGGATTATTGCGGTCCAGTGTATCCGTAAAGCCCACCGGAGGTTGTGGCCCAACGAATTTATGAACATCCTCACGATGTGCAAATGCCTGTACACGACGTTTCTGGTGAGAAGTAAAATAACCATCTGATGCTACCATTACTGGAAGACGCACTTTGGCGTGTTCTGCAAGCTTTAATGCCATCAGGTTCATATCATAAACGGATTGTGGATCACGGCACATCAGTATCGGCCAGCCCGTATTCAGCGCAAAATACAAATCAGAATGGTCACCATGAATATTAAGCGGACCGGAAATCGAGCGGCAGATCAAATTCATAACCATAGGCATCCGTGTACCAGCTTGTACCGGCAATTGCTCAAGCATAAACATATATCCTTGGGCACTTGTAGCATTAAATACACGACCGCCAGCCGTCGAAGCGCCATAACAAATTCCAGCAGAACTATGCTCCCCATCTGATGGAATAAGCATAATATCATGTTGGCCGTTCGCTTTCATCGTATCAAGAAATTGAGCCACTTCTGTCGATGGGGAGATCGGAAAATAACCCATGACATGATAATTAATCTGATGAGCAGCATAAGCTGCCATTTCATTGCCGGATTCATATAGGAATTTCTGTTCTACCTTCGTAGAACTTACTTCTTTTTCATAATCAATAGCCACGTATGTTCCACCTTTCCTCCGTATATTAGGCCTGAGTAACGAGATCGAAAATATGCCGGACCGTATGGCTCTCTGCGTAGCCATCTTCCTCGCGCTCGCCAGACAATGCCGTTGTAGGGCAAGCTTCTACGCATTTCAGACAGCCTTTGCAGTATTGATAATCGATTCCTTGCAGGAACATTTGCGGACGTCCCTTCTTATCCGGTTGCTCCTCCCAAACAAAACATAAATCAGGGCATACCGTATCGCACTGCGCACAATGAATACAATCATCTAATTTAAAATGAGGCAATAACCCGGATCTTGAAATGCTGAGATTCTTTAAAAAGCTGCTGCCAGGATTTGTAATGGTACCCCCGATCGGCTGTGTTTCATAACCTAAGGCCGAAATATCGGACCGGACGAACTCAGGCATAATCGCACCTTCAGGCAATGGAAAATGCATGAAAGTAACCTCATTAAAGCCACGTTCGAAAGTAGTTAATGCGGATTGAACAGCCTGCGGATATTTTTTGCCAAGAGATTTCTCAATAACACCCTTCATAATTTCAGGATCCAAGAAATCGCACATCCGGAACAACGCGCCTAACATCGCCATGTTTACGCGATTCTTCTCATCTAATGCGATCGTCGTAGCATCAACAACGGCAATAGTTCCAGCCATCATGTTTAGAGAAGACTTCAATTCCTCCGGTGACTTGGCTGAGTTCACAAGCACTGTACTATGATCATAAATTCCGCTAGTCACGTTGACGGTCTTAGCCAACGCTTCATGGAATATTCCTACGACATGTGGTCGTTCTACCGGTGAAGTGTCGCGAATATGCGTGTTTAAATCACAAAAACGGATATGCGCTTTTACCGCTGATCCCTTTTTCTCAGAACCATAGGATGAGAAGCTCACTCCATTCATTCCAGCTCCGACTACTCCTGCTTCTGCAAGCATTTTACCAGCTAAGTTCGCGCCTAGCCCTCCAATTGATTCCAGACGAATCTCAAAAAATCCGAGTTCGTTCACTTTTGGTAACTGTACCACCGACATAGCCCCTTTCAGAATGTCATCCGTATAATATCCTTATGACTTTTTCAAAGATTGTATCTTGATTTTGCAAGTCGAGAAGTGACAAATCTTGCATTTTCCATGTGTTACCTAAACTTATTTAGCTACTTTTATTTAGCAATAAAATTAAAAATTAAGATGTTAAATTCATCACATTCTTCATGATAAATATCACACTCCAGTGAAAAGACAGCCTTCTTTATAAAAATGTGTGTTATTTTTACTTTTCAACTAGTCCATTTCAGGATAAACTGATGCTTGGTGTAATTTTTCGAAGACAGCTTAGGAGGCATTAATTGTGAAGTCAAACGAAGCATCATTACAGAAGAAATTGCTTCCTCGGCATATCAGCTTTATGGCGATGGGCGGAGTAATCGGTACGGGGATTTTTAAAGGGAGTTCTGAGACCATAAGCATTGCCGGACCTGCGGTTATTCTTACTTATGTATTAGCAGGCTTGCTACTCTTAGTGGTCATGGGAGCAATAGCCGAAATGGCTACGGTGTACCCGAATAGGAACATGAAGGACTTCATTCGTGAAGCTTTTGGAGAACGACTCTCCTTTATCGTGGGTTGGTTATATTGCTTTATGTGGTTGACCGTCTGTGTAATTGAAGTACTGGCAGCAGGAAGCTTCTTACAATACTGGTTACCGGATGTTCCATTATGGCTGCTTAGTCTAGCGAGTGGCGCTTTAATTATCGGCATCAACATGATGAGTGTAGGTGGTTACGGAGAAACGGAGTTTTGGTTAGCCGGTATCAAAATTGCTATGATCATCATCTTTATTATCTTAGGAAGCTCATTGATTTTTGGGCTATTGCCAATGACGGAAGCTACTCCATACTTACACAACTTTACGGACTATGGTGGATTTCTCCCACGAGGATGGACCCCCATCTTCTCTGCACTACTTGTCGTCATGTTCTCATACGGCGGGTCAGAGTTGATTGGGCTAACCTTGACAGAAACTCAGGATGCAGAAAAGGTCTTACCTAAGGTTGTCAAAAGCTTCATTCTGCGCGTCATTCTGTTTTATACCTTACCGATCTTAATCATCTGCGGATTAATTCCCTGGAATCAACTGAATGAGCATACAAGCCCGTTTGTTCAGGTGTTAGCCGCTACAGGACTTAAGGGTGCCGATCACGTTATGAACTTCATTTTGATTACAGCGGTACTCTCTGCTGCCAATTCTGGAATCTATGGCGCCACCCGGATGCTGCACTCTATGGCGTCACAGGGCGAAGCACCACGCAGCTTAGCAAAAACCTCTGCAAAAGGTGTACCCATCAACAGTCTGAAGCTCTGTGCCGTTGTTCTTGTTATCGGTTCATTGTTAGCGTACTTCGCACAGGATGGACTGTTCCGTTTACTAATGGCTGTTCCAGGCTTTGTAGTTATTCTCGTATGGATCAGTATTTGTATGTCACAGCTTAAGCTGAGAAGATCCTATCCGAAAGAACCAACCTTTAAGGTATGGGGATTCCCTTATATAACTGCTATTACACTTGCATGTTTAACTATTATTGCGGTTTCCTTTCTCTTTGATGCCCAGAACCGTATCAGCATAGGCACCTGTTTAGGAGTCCTGTTGATGCTAACGATTTGGTCGTTCGTAAAATTCAAGAAAAAGAACTAAAGTATTAGCTAGGACTGATGTATCAAAAAGAGGTGTATCCCTTGTTCTTCGACAATAGCGAAGAGAGGGATGCGCCTCTTTTAATTGTTGCCATTCAAAACGAGTTCGCAGCCACGCGTTTACATTACTCTCCCTCGCTTTTTTTGTATATTTATTTATTTAACACTAATCATGACTCCCTTACATACAATGTCTCGTGACAAATGACTATTGTAATTAATAATGGGGGGACCAGAAATGTCTATGTATAATAATCCTACTTCGATTTATCCCAATGGGATGAGAAATACAACTGTTGACGAAAGAGAAATGGTGATGTCTCATCCTGTCGTCGTAGAGGCAAGACAAATTGCTATGAATCAAATTTTAGTTACTTACGATCAACCTGCGGATTTAGCATCAGCAACAAATATTTCGAATTATTGGATAAGAAGTAATATGCCAAATCCAAATGACATAGCAAGTGTAGGAATGGGAGAGGCTCTTACTAGAGAGAATACGATTCGTGCTGATAAGGGAATGATAGCTGCAATTGATAATTCAAAAATGAGATTTGTTATGACCTTCAATACGAATGCTACTATGGGTGTTCTTTATATCTTGCTCCCTTGTTTTGTTAATTTAGAAGGGAGATCCGGGTATACAGGGGCAAACTGGGGGCCGTTTAGTAGAAATATGTTTATCGGACTGTAGTTATTAGAATGGGAGGCGTATCCCTTGCTCTTCACATTAGCGAAGAGTGGGATACGCCTCTTTTAAATGTATACATTCTAGACCAATTTTTTTGATCATGGAAGATTAATTATCAAAGCCGGGCGCACGCCGTCACGGGCTACACTAACATTCGCATAGCTGCGAATGCTACAGCTCGGACCGACAAAAAAAGCACGCGAAGGTTTGTTTCCCTGTGTTCGCAGCCACCACCAGGAGCAACCAGTCTCTTCGCCGTCTTTGATGATATAGTTATCTTTATCCGTTTTATCATATACATATAAGCTGCATCCATCGGACTTTTTCATTTTAGCAAATTCCGTGCCAACCGCACGCCGTAGTTCTTTGCCATGTATCTCTGAGAATGCCTTTATTTCCTCAACACTAAGCAAAAAAACGTTGTCCTCTGTATCAGGGGTACCCTCTCCGTTGTCTGTGCAATGAGTCGTCTTTATTAATTCCTTCTCGGCAGCATTGAATGCGGTATGATAGAATTCATCGTTTAACCACACTCGTAAATCACTTTCGTGCCACGTAATATCCACGCAATCACGCCATTTAATATCTGCGCTCTTGCCGTGATACCTCTTGCATTCCAAAATGTACTCGCTCAAAACAAACAGTTCACTACCTGAGTTATGTAGAATTCGCCATTCAATCGGCAGTTCTTTACCATCCTTCGATTGTGAATACGTGCCAAAAGTAATGATTTCGCCCGGCTTAAAGTTCATGTTCGAGGTATAAGCATGCTTAGCCTTGTCCATCAGGTTCTCCTCCTTATTTGCTCCCGAAAAAACAAAAAAACGCGGGTACTTCACTCTCCCGCGTTAACACTGTTGACAGAATTGCTCCTGCAAAATCTACTCTATATCCGGTCGTATATGCTCAGCGATTAACTGCTGCTTGCTAGTCCAGACCTTTTCACTTAAATTCACCCGATATACCTCGGGATTTAACTTACGTTGATACTCCGGCCAGAATAGATCCTTTTGCTCCCGATGATAACGGCGAACCTCATTCAAATCCGGCAAAGTATACACTTGAAATCCATTAACGTAAATAGGTTCTAGCATAGGCAATGCCTCGTAACGCTCAACATACTTATGCATGTATGGATGGAGCGGATTAAACAGCTTCAAACGTGCACCGTTACGCGGAGCTTCCTCTTCTGGGAAACAGATATAATCCGCAAGTGCTTTGCCATTTTTACCTATGATCCGGAATACGTCCTTCTTGCCAGGCGTGGATACTTTCTCAGGATTCGAAGAAATCTTGATCGTCGGGATCATTTCTCCAGTAGCGGACTCAATTTCCACCAGCTTATAGACGCCACCCAGAGAGGGTTGGTCCGAGGCGGTGATCAGTTGTGTACCCACACCCCAAGTATCAATTGCTGCGCCTTGCAGCTTCAGATCCATGATCGTGTTCTCATCCAAATCGTTGGAAGCGACTATCTTCACATAGTCCAGACCAGCATCATCCAACATCTTACGCGCTTGACGGGATAGATAAGCCAAGTCACCGCTATCCAAACGTATACCGACCATTTTTTTACCTTGAGCCTCAAGCTTCTTGGCCGTATTGATTGCATTAGGCACCCCACTACGGAGTGTATCGAAGGTGTCGACCAAAAGTGTAACTTCGTCCGGCATCACCTTAGCATAGGCATCAAAAGCCTCCTGCTCGCTGCCAAAGCTCTGGACCCAGGAATGTGCATGTGTTCCCTTGGTTGGAATACTAAACATTTTGCCTGCCAGCATGTTGGAAGTAGCATCAAAGCCGCCAATATAGGCCGCTCTAGCCCCCCACACCGCTGCATCAGCTTCTTGCGCACGCCGGGTACCGAACTCCAGCAAGATGTCATTCGGAGCCACCTGTTTAATTCGTGAAGCCTTAGTAGCGATCAACGTCTGGTAGTTCATGAAGTTCAGAATGGCTGTCTCCACCAGCTGAGCCTCCATAATTGTCCCTTCCACACGGATTAATGGCTCATCTGGAAAAATCAATGCGCCTTCTTTCATCGAATGAACGGTTCCCTGAAAATGAAACTGCAACAGTTCCTCCAAAAAAGCTGGCGCATAGTTCTCTTCTTGCTCAGACAAGTAACGGATATCATCTTCGGTAAACCGCAAACCGCCGATATAACCAACAATACGCTCTAACCCAGCGAAAACAGCATAGCCGTTACCGAAAGGTAGCTTACGGAAATAAGCTTCAAATACAGCCTTCCGTTTATGCGTTCCGTTCACCCAGTGAGCGTACATCATATTGATCTGATACTTATCCGTATGTAGTGCAAGTTCTCTTCTCAAGTCCTCATCTCCTAATATCTACGCTGCTATATGTGTATGTTCTGTTCTAGTATTATGCCTTAACAACGTCTGCTCCTAAACTTCCCCGGAAATGTTCTAACGCCCAAGTATGTCCATTTGGATTGAAGCTGGCAACTGCATCTTCATGCACAATAATTGCAAATCCTTTGTTATATGCATCCACTGCGGTGTGCAGTACACAAATATCTGTGCAGACCCCAATTAAATGAAGTTCAGTAATGCCACGCTCCCGCAGCTTGATTTCCAGATCCGTTCCACTAAAAGCGCTATAACGCGTTTTGTCCATCCAATAAATGGAATCGCGATTGTGCTCATACACAGATTTCAAACTTCCGAACAACTCACGTCCTTCACTCCCGCGTATATTATGAGGAGGAAATAGTTTGCTCTCCGGGTGGTAAGGGTCTTGCTCTTCATGTAAATCCACGGCCATAACGACATAATCGCCATTTTGGGCAAACTCCGACGTTAATTGGCTGATTCTAGGCTCGATATCTACGGCTGGCTGACCCACCGGCAGATTTCCGTTGACAAAATCATTCGTAAAGTCGATCACTATTAGTGCTCTCATGAGATGAATCCCCTCTCTTGATTTAAACCACTACGTGTAGATGGATAACAAAGGCTCATGATCTGTGAACATATAGAGCTGAGCTGGACGCTGGGAGTATTGATTTGAACTAAGCGCATTTCCCTCTTCATCTCTTACTTCTTTTAATATACCCTGACGGCTACGTGTTGAAGTGATTTTACGAATAAAATTCGGTTCCTTAAATTCCGGCACTACCGTTTGAATGACTTGATAGAGCTCACTGAGAGTAAAATGTCTAGGTAAAAACTGTCTTGCGATCGTAGTCTGAAGCATTTGTTGTTGAATTCGCAAGTATGCATCCTTGATGATATCATGGTGATCAAAAGCGAGCTCCAGCTCTTCAAGTGCTTCCTGCAACGTAAATAAACCTACCTCGCCAGCATCATCCGAAGCTTGTCTCTGCTCCAACATCCATTCTTCTACAAGGGCAAAAAAAGCATGACTGATGATCCATCCGCGAGGGTCGCGGCCTGGTGTACTGTAAACACCCAGATATTCCAAATGACCGCCATCTACACCCGTCTCTTCTTTGAGTTCACGTGTAGCCGCAGCATAAATGGACTCATCCTCCTGACAGAATCCGCCTGGGAGAGCCCACATTCCAGCACATGGCCATTTCTTTCGTCTAATTAACATTACCTTAAGCTCACGTAAGGGAAGCGTCTTCGTGACCGTCTTACGTTCGCGTTTGGTCAGTGTAAACATTACGATGTCGGCCGGAACTCCGTCCGGTGTACGATATTTTTTGGCGTTATAGGTTTGTTCCCCATTTTCGCTCATATTTGCCCCATCCTTTTCCGAAGCTATAATTTTACTAATTCGTATCTTTAAATGTACCAAACCTTAACTTCTAAAATCAACAACTGGACTTAGAAAGATTAGGATTATGTATAGTGTAAAACTTAAAGGGGCGGATCTGCATCCGCCCCCTAAACTGAGTGTGGGTTATCCGCATGTGGTCGGAGGCGCTTCGGTGCCGGCTTCCACATTTATTTTTTCCGAAACCGTATCTCTAATCACGGAAATGACAAGCTGGAGAAGATAATTGATGTCACTCTGGCTCTGTTGAAATTCGTTCACGACTGGAATGCCGTCAATTTCATCCTGCAACACTTCAATTTCACGCTCGATCTTGGCTACCATATCTTTATTATTGAAGCTTTCGAAGGCGACAATCTCCTTCTGCTTTTTCTTAATCGTTGCAATTAGACCTTGAACCCGCTCGTGGTTCAGGATTTTTTGCTCAGCCTGCTGAAAATGCTTTACTTCTTCACTTGTCGAGATCAATGAAGCTAGTTCTTTAGCTTTACCCATAATATCCTCGCGTACGATCAAGTCACGGGTATTATAAGTCTTCATCCCATATTTATTCAAACGTTGTTCCTCTGTACTCACAAGCCATCTCCCCATTCGTATGTGATGATTAATGAACAGCAGCAGCTTCTGCCACAATATCCCCTTTGATGTACCATGTTTTGGTATCTGTAATTCTCACTTTTACAAAGGTGCCAATAAGCTCCTTCGAACCTTCAAAATGGACCAGCTTGTTCGCACGGGAACGGCCAGAAAGGACTTCCGAGTTATTCTTACTCTCGCCTTCTACCAGTACCTCGACGACTTCACCTAGCATACGGTCATTAATGATCCGACTATTCTCTTTAATGAGATCATTGAGTCTTTGCAGACGTTCGCTCTTCACTGACATCGGTACATTGTCCTCCATAGCTGCTGCAGGGGTACCCTCACGAGGTGAATAAATGAACGTATATGCCATATCATACCCAACCTCGCGCACTAGCGATAGGGTATCTTCAAATTGTTCATCAGTCTCTCCAGGGAAACCAACGATAATATCGGTACTTAATACCGCATTAGGCACACTTATCTTGATCTTACGAACTAATTCCAGATAAGCTTCACGAGTATATTTGCGACTCATTTTCTTAAGTACGGCAGTACTTCCCGATTGAACCGGTAGATGGATATGCTCCACCAGGTTGCCGCCTTTGCCGAGTACTTCAATCAATTTATCATCAAAATCACGTGGATGCGAGGTCATAAAGCGGATGCGCGGAATATCAATTAAACGCATATCATCCATTAGGTCACCAAAGGTGTAATCGATGTCTGTAAAATCCTTACCATATGCGTTTACGTTCTGCCCTAGCAAAGTCACTTCCTTGAATCCTTGACGCGCTAGCTCTCTTACTTCAGCAATGACGTCTTCCGGACGGCGGCTTCGTTCTTTTCCCCGTGTAAAAGGTACGATACAGTACGTACAGAACTTATCACAGCCATACATGATGTTTACCCAAGCACGCATACCTTCACGTTTCTTCGGTAAGTTCTCAATAATGTCGCCTTCCTTAGACCATACCTCCACTACAAGCTCTTTACTGAATACAGCTTCTTTAATGAGATGGGGCAGACGGTGAATATTATGCGTACCAAAGATCATATCCACGAATCCATGCTTAGACATAATCCGATTGACAACGCCTTCCTCCTGCGACATGCAGCCACACACGCCCAGCAAAAGACCTGGCTTTTCAATCTTCAAGTTCTTAAGATGACCAAGCTCTCCAAATACTTTATCCTCGGCATTCTCACGAATGGCACAAGTGTTGAGCAGAATGAGATCCGCATGATTCCGATCGTCAACGCTTTTGTAGCCCATCTGTTCTAATAGGCCTTTCATCGTTTCCGTGTCATGCTCATTCATTTGGCAGCCATAAGTCGTAATATGATAATATTTGTCTACTCCGAAATTCTGCATTTCTTCAGGAATCTGGAAATCATAATGCACTTCTATTTCTTCCTTGCCACGCCGTTTTCCTTCTTTGTAATCAGGCTGGCTATTAATTTGCACATTTCTTCCTTTAATCCGGTAAGTAATCTTACCTTCTTCTTCACTAATCACCTTAGCGTCGCTAAAATCAAAATATCTCGAATAATCTTTAGAACCCTTGCCGGATTTTAAGTCCGGTGAGTTATGGTTCCCCTTAGTCATGCTGTTTTCACGTCCTCTATTGTTAAACTATTATTTTTATACTTTGCTAATTTAAAATTATAACATATTGCTGGGCTAAGTTAGAAGTACCCGACCTTTGAATGACGGAATAGAATAGTTCTTCTCTACAAAAAAATACCCCGCCAACGATTGGCAGGGTCAAATTCCATTATATTAAAGGGGGGTATGCTTGTAATATAAGCAGATATTATCCTATTGAAACAGATAAACGGTCTCTTACACAAAAAAATGCCATGCTGTGTTCAACAAGCATTAGTACAGTGATTTAGTAGCGTCCGGAGTGAACGAAATAATCTCATCTATAGCTCCACTTTGAACTTTGGCAGGCCAAGCTGGATCGCTAATAAGTGCTCTGCCAACTGCCACTAAATCAAACTCTTCACGGTCCATTCTTTCCAGCAATTCATCTATGTTATCTTCTGGCTTCTGAGCTTTATCTTCTGCGAAAAAGTCGCTTTGTAAGCCAACAGAGCCCACTGTAATGCATGGCTTCCCAGTAATCTTCTTAGTCCATCCCGCCAGATTTAGTTCAGATCCCTCAAATTCAGGTTGACTGAAGCGACGAGTGGAGCAGTGGAAAATATCCACCCCAGCATTGCTAAGTGGGGTCAGAAAGCTTTCGAGCTCAGCTGCATTTTTTGCCAGCTTCTCATCATAGGCACCCAATTTCCATTGAGAGAAGCGTAACACGATCGGAAAATCTGGCCCAACCGCTTTACGGCACGCTTCAATGATCTCAACAGCAAATGTTGTTCTACCTGCCAAATCACCACCGTATCGATCGGTACGTTTGTTCGTTCTTTCCCAGAAGAACTGGTCTATCAGATACCCATGTGCGCCGTGAATCTCAATGCCATCAAAACCCACTTTTTTCGCGTTCGCTGCTGCTTGAGCAAATGCTGAGACTAAGCTTTCAACTTCAGCTGTAGTCAGCGGCTCTGTCACAGGTTCTCCTGCTAAATTCAAACCAGAAGGGCCAATAGGAAGGGCTTCAACATTAGGGCCTTCCCCTATAGTCCGCGCCATTCCCACATGCCATAATTGGGGTATGATCTTACCTCCAGCTGCGTGAACTTCTTCTACCACCTGCTTCCAGCCCTCTAAAGCCGCTTCTTCATGTAGATTGGGGATATTGGCGTGGCTGACTGCCGAAGGATGATTAATGGCTGTGCCCTCGGTAACAATCAATCCTACTCCACCCTCTGCCCGTCTGCGATAATACGCGGCAACATTACTCCCTGGTACACCATCCGGAGAGTATACCCGTGTCATAGGTGCCATGACAATTCGGTTGGCTAATGTAAGATTCCCCACTTGAAAAGGTGTGAATAAGAGTTCAGTATTCATATGTTACCTCCATTTAATTATTAGATAACTTTAAGTAAGCTTATTATCCACCCAAAAGATGGGAAATGCAAATTTTAAGATCTTCATGTAAGAAAAAATCATAAAAACCGGACCTCGCAAAATCTGCGAATGCCCGGTTTTATCCTATTACGAACTTCTTAACCCTCAAGAATACCAGCTTTTGGAGTTACTCCGAACGCCTTAGCTAAATCCCACAGCTGCTGATCCGTGATCTTTTGCTTCATTTCTCTTCCGCCAATCAAGTTGTAGATCTTAGCAGCCTTCTCAACAGTCTCTACTAGACCAAAAGTGGCATCCATAGTGGAGCCTGTGCCGAAAATCCCGTGCTGCGGCCAGATCACTAGGCGGTGATCCTTCATTTTCTTAGCCGTTTCGCGGCCGATTTCACTGCTGCCAGGAACAATCCATGGAATGACACTAACGCCATCCGGGAAAACAACAAGGCATTCTGTGCACATTTCCCAAAGCGTCTTCGTAAACTTCAATTCATCCAGATCATGCGTGAAGGTCATCGCGATAACATTCGTAGCATGTGTATGCAATACGATACGGTGCGTAGGGTCAACCTTCAGTCGCTCAATATGGCTCATGAAATGTGAAGCCAATTCACTTGTAGGTACAGCCCCGTTCCGTAATCCCCATAACACTTCTACGCTTTCACCGTCGGCACTAACACGAAGCACACCGAGATTGGCTTCCGGGTCTTTGATCACATTTCTGAAATACTTGCCAGAGCCTGTCACGATGAAGTATTTGCCGGCTAATTCTTTTACAGGGAAGGTAAGTTTAATGGTGCGTAGTGGCTCTAGGACGTTAATATATTTAGCAACCTCATTTTCATCCAGCAGATAGCTGACATTACCGCCATTCAGCTCATCCCAGCCAAGCTCCCACATATGACGGGTAATCTCTGACATTTCCTGAATAAATGGAGCCTCACTACTTGCAATATACCCTTTGGATTCCAAAACAGATGTACTCATTGTCAATCTCTCCTTTGTATATGCTGCTCTCCACATCCACTCTAGCACTCTATCTTGCAGACAGAACTTCCTGTTCATAACTCTTCACTTCCGCCAGCCATTGCTCCCGAACGGATGTATCTTGTGATGCACAATAATAATCCCACACGGCTCCAAACGGATACGATTTGAATTCTTCCGTAAGCGCTAGTCGTGAAGTGTAATCACCAATCCGCTCTATTCTCTTTAATTCTTCCACCGGTTCGAGCATTGCGCGAAGTAACGCCTTAATGGTATTGCGTGTACCAATCACCCAAGCAGCGATATGATTAATACTGCCATCAAAGAAATCGAGTCCGATATTCGTTCGGGAGAGTAAATCCCCACGCACCAGTTCACGGGCAATTTCCAGCAGCTCGTCGTCCATCGTTACAACGTGATCACTGTCCCAACGGACGGGTCTGCTTACATGCAGCAGCAACTGCTCGCTAAACATAAGAATCGAAGATAGCTTATTTGAGATCATCTCCGTAGGATGGAAATGTCCGGCATCCAAACAGATAGCTTTACCGCGAGTTAAACCATAGCCCATATAGAACTCATGTGATCCAACCACATAACTCTCAGAACCGATTCCGAACAATTTACTTTCTAAAGCATCAATATTATAAAGAGGATCTATTTCCACACTGAAAATCTCATCCAACGACTCCTTTAACCGCACTCTTGGCGCTAAACGATCGACTGGTGCATCTTTATATCCGTCTGGCACCCAAAAGTTAGTTACGCAAGGCTGCCCCAGCTCTTTACCAAAATGTTCAGCAATCGTCCGCGAAGCCTTACAATGCTTAATCCAGAAGTTACGAATCTTCTCGTCAGAGTGACTTAGCGTAAAACCGTCTGCAGCTTTAGGATGTGAGAAACAAGTAGGGTTAAAATCAAGGCCCAGCCCCTGCTCTTTCGCCCAGTCTACCCAAGATTGGAAATGGCGTGGCTCCAATTCATCTAAATCAACTTTTTCATCTGTATCTGCATAGATCGCATGTAAATTTACTTTGTGCTTACCAGGAATAAGGGATAATGCTTTTTCTAAATCTTGACGCAGTTGATCTGGCGTGCGAGCTCGGCCGGGATAACTTCCTGTTACCGCTATTCCCCCGCTTAGTTCTTTATCTTTAAAAAGAAACCCTTGTACATCATCGCCCTGCCAGCAATGGATGGAAATCTTAATTTGCGCGAGCCGCTCCAGCACGTTCTCCACATCAATCCCGTGGGCTGCGTATAATTTTTTGGCTTCATTATAGCTAGTGATAATACTCTGATCCATGCTGTAGTACCTCCTAAAATCATATAGCGTAAGTTTAATTAGATTTGATGTTGTATTTTGGACAACTGAAGCTCTTTCCAGCGAATTAGAATTTCTTCAAGATGAGCGGTCTGGCGCGGTGTGAACGACTTTATCTCAAATGATTCAGCGATAATATCTCTTGCTTCATTAATATCAGTTAGGCTTCCCGTGCTAATCATCTGCACCACTAGATTACCAAGTGCTGTGGATTCCGTTGGGCCAGCCTTAACTTCTCTGCCTATAACATCAGCAGTCAGTTGGCATAACAGGCTGTTGTTAGCACCTCCACCCACAATTTGCAGAACCTCGATCCGGCTTTCTATTAATTCTTCTAGTTCTTCCAAGTAAGTAAGGTACGTTAATGCCAAGCTGTCAAAAATAGAGCGAGCCAACTGACCTGGCGTCTCAGGAACAGGCTGCCCGCTCTCTGCGCAGGCATTACGAATCTCTTCTATCATATTTGAAGGATTGAGAAATCTTGGATCATTACAGGAGATCAGGCTCCGGAAGCCTTCTTCTCCATGTGCAAGCTCTGTTAGTTCCGCAAAGCTATAACGATCGTCCATTAGCCTGCGAACCTCTTGGATGAGCCAAAGGCCCATAACATTTTTGAGGAATCTATAGGTTCCGTATGCGCCCCATTCATTGGTGTAATTGGCCTTCATGGCCATCATAGAATTGAGTGGCTGAGTTCGTTCAACACCGAGCAATGACCATGTTCCACTGCTGATATACGCGGAGTCCCTTTGAAGAGGGGCACCCAGCACTGCAGAAGCTGTATCATGTGTGGCTACACAGATCAGTTGGCAATCCGGAAGATCATATTCCTGAAATAGTGCTTCATCGAGGGGGCCAATAATTACTCCAGGTTCAGTCAATGTAGCGAATTGATCTCTTTTAATATTCAGAAAATCCAACAGGTCATTATCGAAATCTCGACTCTCTAGATTCAATAGCTGAGTTGAAGATGCATTAGTAACCTCATTGATCTTGCACCCCGTTAATCTGAAATACAGATAATCAGGCACGAGTAAAATTTGATCCGCTTGGGCTATTTCTTCTTCACTGTGAACATAAAGCTGATACAACGTATTAAAAGATAACTGTTGAATACCAGTCTTTTCATATATAGTTTGAGGAGAAATATGCTTAGCTACCTCATCCATAGCCTTATCGGTTCTACGATCACGATAAGCGTAAACCTCTTGAATACGTGTTCCCTCTGCATCCACAAGAACATAATCTACAGCCCATGTATCTATCCCCAGCGTACACGCTGTAATGCCTTGCCCCTTAGCTTTCTGAAGCCCTATAATAATCTGCTCGAATAAATAATCTATGTCCCAGAAATAAGAATCCTCTTGTTCTACAAAACGATTGCTAAACCGATGAAGCTCCTCTAAGGTGAGGACGCCCTCTTGCAGTATTCCGCGTACTAACCGCCCACTAGAGGCACCAATATCCACGGCGATATGATTATTCATAAAGAATCTCCTAAAGTAAGGGATGAATTATAGTATTTTTTTGAATAGTGCAATGACTTCTTCCTTCGTAGGAATAAAAGGATTACCCGGTGCACAAGCGTCCTTCATGGAGTTCTCTGGCTAAAAGATCAAGATCGACCTCATCTACTCCAAGCTGATGCACCATCGCATGCAAATAACCAAGTCCGCCTAGGAAAAATGCATACACCATTTACTCACGAATATTGATCGGGTGAAACGTAAAACACATGTGTGCTCATTTCTTGACCAGCCTCCTAATGTTAATTCATCAACACCAAGTTTAATCACTTTACTCTGCATTCTAGAGCGCAGTATTCCGGCTGCTGCGCCTCAGGCTGGCCTCTGAATAGCAGCTGGGCCGGCCTTGCATCACACTAACTCGACTAATCTCTAAGGGAATTATTTCCTTCTTCATCGTATGCCCCTAAATCTTTGTTGTCAACATTTTAAATATAATTTATGTTGTTTTTGTTTGTTTTATATCTGTTTTGTGAATATTATTGGAAAGTACAGATGTTTTTACGTTGTTTTCATTGCAAAACACAGATATTTAGCGCTATGATTGTAAAATATAGCTTTGGAAAGGTGATTCCTATGCTTGCAGCCGAAAGACGTAAAAAAATTATAGATCTCGTCCATCAAGATAAACGGGTACTGGTCTCTGATTTGAGCCGGATGTTTGAAGTTACAGAAGAGACGATACGCAGAGATTTGGAGAAGCTTGAGAAGGATGGCATCCTTAGTCGTACCTATGGCGGTGCTATGCTGAATCGTCATACGAATGAGGATCTGCCTTTTGTTACACGAAATGCCTTGAATACAGATATTAAACGGGGAATCGCCTTGAAGGCACTCGATTTAATCAATGATGGAGATACATTAATGGTAGATCCAAGCTCTACAGCCTTTGAGTTTCTAAAATTGCTCGGCAACAAAAACAATTTAACCATCATCACAAACTCCATTAATATTTTGCATGTGTTCTCGAATTCAGGAATGGATATCATCTCTACCGGCGGGTCACTTCGCTACCGGTCATTATCGCTGGTGGGACCCGTAGCCCATGACACCATTCAAAGATACAATGTGGATACTGCGGTCATCAGTTGTAAAGGAATGGATATGGAACGAGGCATCACAGATTCCAACGAACCGGAGTGTGAGCTTAAGAAGTTCATGCTGCGGCAAGCGAACAAGGTCGTGCTCCTGGCGGATCACACCAAATTCGATAAGACTGCTTTTACGAAGCTGGTTGAGCTTGGCCAAATTGATTTCTTGATCACGGACCGTAAGCCTTCTGAAGCTTGGCTGAAACGTCTGAACGAGGACAATATTGAGGTTCTCTATTAACATAGGTAATAACATACTGAGCCTAATTTAACAAATGCCGTTCCCATTGCGCTATGGGTGACGGCATTTGTTGTATTTTTCAGCCTTATCTTTCTGTAGAAACCTGAGAAATTGATATTACATCTATGGAAGAATGAATAGGATCTGCCTGCTTTACTTGTGTAGAAGCCTTCTTCCTACAGATGTAAACAAGCGCTGGCGGGAAATTTAACAGCACCCATTTAACACTCACTATATCAAAATGTTGCATTAATTCCTTCTTCATTTGAGGAAAATATTCAAAAGTGATGAACCAGCCACTCTCTTTTAAAGAAGAGATGATTTGTTCAAAGTAAAGCGTTCGATCTGAGGCTGAGAAATTCCTAAAAGACAAACTGCTCACGATGCAGTCTAACTTCTCTAACCTTCTATTATGAAGTGCAAGCCTTAGCCGCAGGCAATCGTTTAGAAAAATACGGCCAGGAAATTTAAGTCTTAGTTGATGACGAAAATCAGGATCCTTCTCAAACAGGAGCACATTCATCCCGGTCTCTTCCCTGCTTGGAATAAATCTTGTGATGGCTCCAGTGCCCGCACCCAGCTCAGCTATGTTATGCATTTCTTGCCACGGAAGGATGTCGAGCATCGTTTTTGCCAGCCAGCGTGAACTGGGAGTAACGCTTCCTAATTGTCGGGGCGCATGCAGAAATTTATACAGAAAATGAATTCTTTCTCGAATTCCGTTTCGCATGTCAACTCCCCCTTATCGTAATTTCCCCATCTAACTCTAAAATATGTTAAAAGGATTAAAGTCGTACTCGATCTATTCTCTCCATTTATTAATTTTTGCAAAACAAAAGCCCAAATTTCACCGCAGAATGAATTGCGAGGAAATTCGGGCTAATGATTAACATTAATTACTTCGTTTCAACGGCATGTCCACCAAATTCATTCCGGAGTGCAGCCACTACTTTACCAGTGAAGGTATCGGTCTCAAGTGAACGGTAGCGCATTAATAACGCCATCGCGATCACTGGTGTTGCAGCTTGCAGATCAAATGCGGTTTCGAGGGTCCATCTGCCTTCTCCGGAGGAGTGCATAATCCCTTTGATCTCATCCAATTTAGCATCTTTCGAGAACGCACGTTCAACCAGTTCCATCAGCCAAGAACGGATAACAGATCCATGATTCCACACCCGGGCGACTTCCTCAAAGTTGTAATCAAACTCACTCTTCTCCAGCACCTCAAAGCCTTCACCGATGGCAGCCATCATGCCGTATTCGATACCGTTATGCACCATTTTCAGAAAATGGCCGCTACCAGCTTTACCGGCATATAAAAAGCCGCTTTCCACAGCCGTATCACGGAAGATGGGCTCCACAACCTCCCAAGCTTCAGGATCTCCACCAACCATGTAACAAGCGCCGTTCCGCGCGCCTTCCATTCCTCCTGAGGTACCTGCATCCATAAAGCTGATTCCGTATTCTTTCAATTGCTCATAACGGCGAATGGATTCCTTATAATGGGAATTCCCCGCTTCTATGACGATATCTCCTTTGGATAACAAAGGTGTGATCTCAGCGATGACAGAGTCCACAACCTGATGTGGTACCATAATCCAAATGATTCTAGGCGTTTCCAATTGTTGTACCAGTTCAGTAAGTGTCACTGCTCCTTTAGCGCCCTTTGCTTTCATTTCCTCCACAGCAGGTGCATTCAAATCAAATGCGACAACCTCATGCCCATGATCCAGCAAATTCTGGCCCAAATTAAAGCCCATTTTTCCTAATCCAACTAATCCTACTTTCATGTAATTCCCCTCCGATATATAGCTTCTTGTGATGTAATTTCTCCAAATTTGGTAAAAAAAACAGGCAGGGGCTTACGCCCCTGGCCGTATAGATTCTTGCGTTGCTGCAACTTCAGCTTGAGCAGACGTAACTTCTGTCTCCTGATCTGCCTCATCGAACCACCAGCGATCTTCACCCAATAGCTCCATAGCCGCATCTGGACCATATGATCCTGACGCATAAGTGTGAAGTGGCATAAGCCCCTCTTCCATCGCTTCCTGAATAGGTGTAACCCACTGCCATGACAGCTCTACTTCTCTCCAGTGAGCGAAGAAGGTAGCATCTCCACGAAGTGCATCGAAGATTAGATTCTCGTAGGCTTCCGGAACATCTGAGGTACCCGCTTCATAAGTCGCGCGGACAGGCTCAAGCTTTCCTTTTTGCAGCTGATCTTTCGTGTTAAGCTGTAGCGTTATGGCTTCATTCGGTCCAATCTCGATAATTAGTAAATTCGGTACGTCATTTCCTTTATTCAAGTTATTACTATCATTAAACGGTTCTTTAAACTCAATAACAATACGTGTGGATTTCTCCTTCATTCTCTTCCCAGTACGAACATAGAAAGGTACATCATTCCATAGCGGATCATCTATAAATAAACGCGCTGCGATAAACGTCTCATTTTGCGAGGATTGATTAATTCCCGGCTCATTCAAATAACCTGTTACAGCATTCCCTTTAATTTCACCCTCTGCATATTGTCCACGGACAACATGTTTATTAACCTCATCTTTGCTAATTGGAATGAGATGTTCCATGACGTATATTTTCTTCCCACGGATTTCTTCAGGTGTACTGCCTTTAGGAAGCTGCATTGCCATCATCATCATCAACTGCAGCATATGGTTCTGGAACATATCACGAAGTGCACCAGCTTTATCATAATATCCTGCCCGTTCTTCAACGCCGACAGTCTCACTCGCTGTAATTTGAACATTCGCGATATATCTATTTTTCCACAGTGCTCTTAGCACTGGATTAGAATACTTCAGAACCTCCAAATTCTGGACCATCGGTTTACCCAGGAAGTGGTCAATACGGAAGATTTCTTCTTCAGTAAATACGGCATTCAAGCTATCATTCAGTTCTCTTGCTGATTTTAAATCTGTGCCAAAAGGCTTCTCAATAATCAGACGCTTCCAGCCTTTCGTGGAACCCAGACCGCTTGAGTGAATATTAGCAGCGATTTCCTTGAAGAACTCAGGACCCACAGACAAATAGAACATCCGATTCTCTGGAATATTGAACAACTGCTCGCGACGTTTAACATGCTCCAGGAGCTTCAAGTAATCTTCGGTATTCCCCACATCTAGAACACTATATTCAAAAGCTTCCAAGAACACCTGCAATTGCGGTGAGTCAACCGCTGGTTGTCTGGAAAAAGTCTGTAAGGATTGCAGAACTTGCTTACGGAAGGCTTCATTCGAAACTTCTCTTCTTCCTAATCCAATCACAGAAAGAGGACCTGAAATTTGACCATCTAAAAAGAGGTTATATAGTGCAGGATAGATTTTACGTTTTGCCAAATCTCCTGTAGCGCCGAATAGCACAAATGTTGATGATTCCACTTTCATTCCTCCTGTTGTTATATATTATTTATATACTTACTTTTAATTACTAACATACTCAGTAGAATCAATCATACGACTGATATTTTCATACGTCAACCTCATTTCGACATTTACGAAAAGTTATTATTTTCACAAAGCTGTGAATTGGAAATTATGATTAATGTCACAAAGAAAATAGTATGGGATCATTCGCATTAAATTACTCGGATATTCACGTTGATTAAAGAAAAATTCCAATCCCAGTGCGGCTTTAACAAACTTGAATCCTCTCCCTCCGGTTTAAAATCCATCACAACAGCCAATTAGTAACAAGAATAAAATTTCCAGTCGTCAACTTTACTCACGCTCCCTTGTATCTTTAAACTAACTTCAAGTAATTGATCATTTTAAAATGGACGACGTCAATAAAATATTACAAATCGATCTTGCTTTATCTCAACTTAGATTTTCAAGCATAAAAAAGGTCCTCTTCGAGGAAGATTATCAGAGTATGCTTCCGAGAGATGATAAGAGCTAAACAGTCCGATTTCTCTCAAAAAATGCACAAACTAGACCAATAGTTGCAAAGCAGTCCGTTACGTCAACTCGTGCTGATCTCCTTGGTTGAATCGGACGCAGAAGCCCTTAACTCCTTGCTTGAGACCCACTCATGTTGGACGGCTACCCCCTTATTCACCCTGCCTCTTGTTTAAGGCCAGTATATTAAGTGTTATAATTAAAGAACGCATGAATAGCCATTCAGTTCACGAAAGGAAGGAGATTTTTTCATGAATATGAAACAATGGGATCGAATTCGGACGGGACAGGGATTTATAGCTGCTTTGGACCAAAGTGGTGGAAGTACACCTAAAGCGCTGCTGCAATATGGCATTACAGAGGACAGCTACTCCAATGAAGATCAAATGTATGCAATGGTTCACGAGATGCGAACGCGCATTATCAAGAGCCCTGCATTTGATTCGAAGTATATACTGGGTGCCATCTTATTCGAGAACACAATGGACCGTCTCATCGACGGAAAATATACTGCTGATTATCTGTGGGAGGAAAAAGGCATTGTGCCCTTTTTGAAAATCGATAAAGGACTTGCCGAACCAGAAAACGGGGTACAGCTCATGAAGCCAATTCCCGGCTTAAGTGATCTTCTGAAGCGGGCCAACGAACGGAGTATCTTTGGAACGAAAATGCGCTCGGTGATTAAAGAAGCCAATCCTTCCGGCATCAAAAAAGTGGTTGAACAGCAATTTGAAGTCGGCAAGCAAATTTTAGAAGCGGGACTGGTCCCGATTATCGAACCTGAGGTTGATATCCATTCTGATGATAAAACAGCGTCCGAAAAGCTGTTAAAAGAAGAACTTTCAGCTCAATTGTCTAAGCTGGGCAAAGATGTGAAGGTCATGCTTAAGCTCTCCATCCCCACGGAGAATAACTTCTATCGTGAATTAATGGATGATCCTCACGTTTTAAGAATTGTCGCTTTGTCCGGCGGTTACACACAAGCAGAGGCCAACGATAAACTCGCCCGTAATCAAGGATTAATCGCCAGCTTCTCGCGTGCGTTATCGCAAGGACTAAGCGCCGGGCAGTCAGACGAAGAGTTTAACGCGCTCCTCTCCAAATCTGTAGAAGCGATATATGCTGCCTCTATTCAATAAGCAGCTCTTCTCTTCGTGAAGATGCCAGACACATAAAAGGGCTGTTTCCTTGGCAGGTGAATGCCTGCCAGGAAACAGCCCTTTCATTTGGATTTACTTTTTTAAAGCTAGTGCTCTCAGAATAATAGTTGCTGCTTCAGCACGAGTAGTACTGCCTTGTGGCTTCAATGTTCCATCTGTATAACCCTTAAGAAGTCCTTCAGCTATTGCTGCGCCCAGCGCAGGACGAGCCCAGGCGGAGACCTTGGCGCCGTCCGAGAAGTTCACACTCATCTCTGCTTCTGAGAGGTGCGCTGCGCGAACGACAATTGCAGCTACCTGCTCACGAGTAACCATCTCGTCTGGTCCAAAGTTACCATCGTTATAGCCATTAACAACACCGAGGGCCGATGCAGTTGCAATGGCTTCATTAGCCCAATGCGTCTTCGTGTCTCCAAACACTTTGCCCACTTCAGCCTGAAGCTGGAAGGCTTTGACGATTATCGTTACGAATTCGGCTCTTGTAATCTTACTATCTGGTTTAAAAGTATTGTCCGGATAGCCATTAATCGCACCGAGTTTAACCAGATCTCTGATGCTCGCTTCAGCCCAATGTCCCTTCATATCAACAAAATTCACATCCTGTGAAGGGGTGGGTGCCACTATTTTATCAGAGACCAGAACAGCAAATTTCGTAAAATGCGTAACTGTTCCCGACACCGTTCCACTTTCCAGATCCAGTTGCAGATTATCCAGCTTCACCCACTTTTTCGTCTGCTCGTTCAACCAGTACAACCCTACATCGGATTTGTTAAAGTCCACTTTCTGCTTATCAAAAGGTAGTGTAATTGTGATCGCTTTAGCAAAATCCCCTTCCACATTCTTGATGATCTCATAAATATCACCCAGCAATTTCAATTCTACTTCAGTGAAAAGGTTCGAGATATCACTTAGTTTAGTTACTGTTACCGTAAATCCTTTATCCTTTGCCCCAGCCGGAACATTAATTTCTATCCCGTTCAAAGACAGTACACCACCATTTACTGTGACTGTTCCGCTATTGACCGAAGGATTAACATGATTCGTCCCTCCTGTCGAGGTCGACGGATTAGAAGGCTCCGTTGGTAGCGTTGTAACAGCTTCAGCTCGGATCACAGTCAAAGAGTACGTCTTGCGGATACCGTCTGATGATGTCACTATAATCGGAATAACATTGCTGCCAACATTCAAACTAATCGCTTCACTGGTTTGTCCATTCACTGCCGGAGTACCATTTATAGTAAAGGCAGCAGAGCTGTCATATACACTTGCTGTTACCGTAATGCTGGACACTTCATTGCCCACTTTAGAAGTATAGTCTGTTACCTCTGGTTTAAAGGCCGGGTTCAGCGTACCCTTAGACAGCATCAGAGCACTTAAATCCATGTCATGACTGGCTGCTTCCTCAGCTCCTCTTACAACGTCTACGTTGTAGGTTTTACTCGTGCCATCGACCGCGGTCACCACAACCGGAATGTTGTTGCTTCCAACCTCTAGATGAATCATGTCACTGAGCTGGCCGCTTGTGGACGGTTTACCATTCACCGTAAGTGTGGCTGAGCTATCGTACACACTAGCTGTTACCGTAATGCCTGTTACTTCCTTATTCACATGCACCGAATACTCGGTGGTTTCTGAAGCAAATGAAGGGTCCAATGTGCCGCTAGATAATGTAAGAGCACTCAAGTCTGTAACACCTTTCACTTCTTCTGCCTTAGATCTTGTCACGATCACGGTATAAGTCTTGGTAGAGCCGTCCCGCGCCATCACTGTGAATGGGATTTCATTCGTTCCAACTGAAAGCTCAAATGAAATTCCGGTTCCGTTGCTATAGGGTTGTCCTTGGGCAGTCAACTCCGCTTTGTCATCGGTAGCCTTCGCCATTAGTTCAATAGAATCGACGGAGTGTTCTACCTTAACTGCATACTGGGTGATACCGGTAGCGAATGACGGGAATAACGTACCTGTCTGAACAGTCAAATCATTCAGTGTCGAGACATCAATGAGCTTGCCTGCCAGCATATCGCTTTGGACTAATGCAAAATCCGCTACCGCTTGGTGTGAATAATCCTCGGCAGCATTCAGAATGAAGCTCTTAAGATCGTTCCAGACTGGAAGTACATCCATCACAAAACGCTCTTCAAATTTGTAGTTCAATGCTTCGGATACTTTGTCTAGACGAGAATCCGAATAAGCATAGGCTTTTGCCGCATCTATTAAATATTGCTCCAATTCATCTTTATTTTTGAATGGCTTATCTGTGTAATCTCCTTTATATGGCGAGACTTCCCGGATCAGATAAGAACGGTTCGCAGCTTCGACTACACCCAGATAAATATCAGGGTCTACCGCTGTCTTGATATAAGCGTCTTTGGAGATGTACGCACTGGTATTCTGTTCCTTCACATCAAGCAGGATGTCATCCGTGTTCGCCACGCTTCGACCTTCGATCAGCACGTTATAGCGTTCAACACCGATGCTGCCTATCCCTTGGTGGATACGGCGCGCGATGTCCTTGATGGTGAAATAAGCCTCAAATTGCTCGTCGGTTAGGTTCGGGAAATTCCCTCTGACCTGAGTCTTATAATTTTCCCAATCTGCACGCAAGGATGTCATTTCAGCCTCAGTTGCAAGTTCAAACTTATCCGAATTGCCGGCGATGTTAATTTTTCCGTTCAAGGTGCGTTTACCTAATAGTTTTTGCAGTGCCTCAGGGTAAGACACCTTGGAGACACTGTCCATTACGTTTTTCGTGTAAGGCGTGACATTGCTTTTGGTCAACTTGGTAGTCTTCTTACTATTGTCATTATTAATTTCTACTAGAGTATCTTTATACGTTTCCAAGAATTTATCAGATACTTCACGGAAATCAGCGTCCTGTAAATTTAAGATGCCAGAACTGTCTTTATCATATTTCACGACGTAAACACTTGTCACAAAACGAACCAAATCGTTATAGAAGCTTCCAATTCCCGCAGAATCCACATCATTCAGACTAAATACCATCGTTTCTGTGCTGTCATTAAAGGTTCCCACATTCTGAATATGGGCATCACCTTGTGTGTAGGTTTGAATATCTTTGTCTTTCCACCCTGCGATAACCGAATCGGGAGATGGAATGAGATGATTCGCCTGATCGGACTTGAACAATGAATTCGCACCCCGTAAAAAAGTATAAGCATTAGCTCCCATCGCATTACTTCCATATTTATATGCTTTAGTAACCGGATCATTAAATCCGGTATTGTCCGCTATAATTCTTTGTTCAACCACTTGCTTTCGAGCTTCGTCAGAAATAACCGGTTGACTATACCGGAGTAATAAGATTCCGATCCCATCGGATTCTACCCAACCACTATCCTGTACTGCCTGCGGCTTCAAAGTCACATTAAGCGGCACAGTGTCCATAACCGGTAATGTTGCTGCACCAGAGATGGCGATAGTGATCGTATTACTGCTGCTTTGTCCTTCAGCCGTAAGCTTCCAATCTCCGGCAGGAAGCCCCTCCACGCTGTAAGCATTTGCACTTAGGGAGCCATCAACAGCAACACCTGCATTAACCTTCAACCGCAGAAGTGCGTTTACATTCTTCGCGCTGCTCATAGGGATCGTAGAGGAATCTGGAACAGCTACAATTTTATTGGAAGGCGTAAACTTAACCAAGGTCACTGTATTGGTCTTTTGATAAACACTCACTGGTTCAGTTGGCTTGTTGGCCTGATTCCATGCCCCAGGAAGAATATTAAACGTAAGATTGGCATCAGAATCTAAATCTAAATTGCCAGAGCCATTTCCAGAAATCGTAATAGTGATTTGATCCCCACTAGCGGCTGCCGTTGCAGATAAACCTGCCGGAAGACCGAATACGTTGAAATCAGCCGAAGCCCATACTCCCTGTTTTAGAACAGCATTGAAGGCTTTCAGAATAATAGTATTATGATCTGAATCTACGGCAGAGCTGGACTTCATCTGTACAGTCTGATTATTCTCCACAACAGCATAAGCCGCCGGGCTGCTGGAATTCCGGGCCTTTGCGCCTTTGACTTTTTCAAAGTCCTTTCCGTTGTTCTTCGTATCCCAGTTGTTTCCGCTATTCGGGAAGGATGCCGAAGTCTGGTAGGTCACAGGCTCCAATGGATCGAACACTAAGCGCTGCATCGTATTTTGCTTGCCAGCCTGCGGCGCTGGACTTCCCCAAAAAGCATCTACCGCATCGTAGCCAACGAAATCCACGACATTATCCTTTAGCGAATCTTTCATCGGATCATTGTCGGTTAGTTTTTGGTTCGTATTTAATAGGGCTAGCTTACCGCTGTTATTCCCTAGTTTAAAAGAACTCTCCACGGCATCCGCTTGTGGCAATTCAGCTCCGACACTTCCGTTGCTGCCAAGCGCTACCAAATAATAGCCGTAAGCAGGAATCTGTGCTGTCGGTGCGCCTAAATTTGCTATCTTCCAGTTGTTTTTCTGGTTATCAGCGAATTGTATAGACCAGCCGTTTAATGAAACAGGCTTCGACGTAGGATTAAATAATTCAACAAAGTCGCTTGAGTACACATCGAGAACATCGTCTTTTTTCCCTCCATAAAAATGGCTGATTACTATGTTCTCCGCCAGATTATCGGTGTTCGCCGATTCTGCGGCCGCATAGCCCGTCCCCGACAGAACCCATAAGGATTGCACCACCATTGCTGTCACAAGGGCGACAGAAATCCAGCGCTGAACTATTTTTTTCAAATTGATTGACCCCTCTCCCATTTCAAAATTCAGATCATTATATCAACTGAATGTCATAGGAACGTAAAACGAAATGCATGATTAGATATTTTATCTCACGCAAAAAAGGGCTTCACCACGCCTACAGGCAAGGTAAATCCCTAAATCCACTAACATTTTGGTTATCTTAAAACCTGTATCTTATACTTCCATCAGTGCCGCTGCACCCTCCAGCAGCATCAAGCCGCTGAGCTGGGCGCTCAGCTGAACCGGAAGATCCGGTTTCACTTCCCACGATGGACTACAAAGACCTAACTGTTTATCCAGCCCCACTTCCCATAAGCGGTTAGCATTGGCCATTATTACCTCATGAATGCGGGCTGCCTCAGGAGATTGTTTACACAACTGTACGAAGTAGCGGATCAGAATCCCTTTAAACAACCCTGTATCATCAATCCCTTCATCAGGAAGCATCAGTGTATCCTTATTGCATAGACGTTCTATACAAGCCTCAGCGGTTCGATTCGCATCTTCCAAGTAGCGGGCGTCACCCGTATTCTTATAGAGCTCAAGGCCAGCACCTAGAAACACACCTTGACAATACGTGAACTCCCAGTCGAAATCGATTTGTCCGTCCCCAAGTCTGTTCATGCCATCCCACACAAAACCTGTAGCCGGATCAACCAAATTCATCTGGTTCCATTCATAAATGCGGAGTGCCCACTCCAGATCTTCCTGTTTATGACAAAGTTCATATAAACGGGCGGCTAGAATGGCAGCGGGCGCATTGGCAGGCGTATTTTTATAGTCGAGCTGATCCTTCTTCCACGCCATTCCCCCACCGAGCTTATCGTTCCAAGCGGTTTTTATATCCGCCCACAGATCAAGTACAGCGCTTAAATAAGCTTCATCACCCGAGACTCTATGAGCACGCAACAACGCCAATGCGGTCCATTCCATATCATCATAATAATTATGCAAGAACGTCCCACCGTTATAGACTTGAAGACTTTGACTGAGCTCTTTAATTCTCAAGGAATAAGCAGGATCTCCGCTGCGCTCATAACCATCCACAAGAATATCAATGACATGCGCCTGCCACCAATAATAAAAATTCTCGCCCTCAACGTTATACGCTCTGGGATACCATTGGTTCATGATACCCGTCTCAGCATTATAATAATTACGCTCTATACATTGTTGGAACCATTCCGCCCGTTCCTTCCAGTTGATCATCTCCAGCGTTTCCTTCGGTTGTGTCATAAATAGATCACCTCAGACCTGTTCCTTAGTCAATTCGCTCATTTTCTCCAGTAACTTGATCGCACTGAGTTGGGAACTTAGCTGGATGACACCATTGGATGCCGAAGTCCAATCTGTACCGAACAAGACTGCGTCAACGGACTTCCCTTGTTCCCAGAGACATTCAGCATTTGTACGCAGGAAATCAACAGCTTCAACTGCTGTAAAGTCCATCTTGACCCATTCTGCTGTATAGCGGATCAAGATCCCTTTAAACAGTCCTGCGTCACCATTCCCTTCGTCAGGAAGAACACCGCCCTCAGGTTCAGCGAGCTCACGGGCAGCAGAAGTAAAGGTTTGGCGAGCATCATCCAAATAACCCTGCCCTTTAGTGATACGATACAGCTCTACTGCTGCACCAATATAGACACCTTGGTTGTAGGAGTATTTCCAATCCTTATCAATCAAGCCATCGCCGGTTCGATTCATGCCATCCCATACAAATCCCGTCTCCAGGTCTACGAGATGCCCTTTTTGCCAGTTGTATATTTTTAGCGCCCAGTCGAAATCCTCAGCTTCTCCAAAAGCTTGATACAACCGCGCTGCAAGAATAGCAGCAGGTGCGTTGGCAGGTGTATTTTTATAATCTAACTGTGTCTTCTGCCAAGCGATCCCACCACCCATATGCTCATTCCAGCCGGTCTGGATATCTTTCCATAGAAGAAGGGTTGTTACTTTATAAACTTCTAGTCCTGTTGCCTCATATGCACGCAGCCATGCAAGAGCCATCCATTCCATATCATCATACAGCTCATTAGGCCACACTCCCCCATTCCGCTTAAGAAGACCTGTGTGAAGCGCAGCAAGCCTTTCGGCGTACCGTTTCTCTCCAGTTCGCAGTAATCCATCTACGAGTACATCCACGGCATGAGCCATCCACCAATAATGAAAAATCGTATTGCATGCTCCGTTTGGACATGGTGTTTCGATATTATACATTTTGATTGCTTCATTCCAGAATAACGTATCCAACGCTTCCTGCGCTTGATTCGCCCGTTCCTCCCAAACCCCAATCTCCAATTTGTTCATTTAGACGCTCTCCCTATTCCGATCTTATAGACCTGTCATTTTGTCGAGATTCAAATAGTTATTATTGCCCTTGGCCGTATCATAGCCGATCTCAATCGAATTATAGCCAGCGTTCAAAGGTACATTCAGCGTGACCGTATTCCAATTACTCCAGCCGCCTGTGCTTGTAAAAATCAAATTATTACTTATGACCGTTCCGTTCACTTTGACATACCGTCCAGCATTCCCAGCTCCTGCTGCATAACGGAAGCTAATTGTCCGCGTACTTGCACTGTTCTGATTCACATGGAATTCTATCCGCGTATTATTGGTGTTCCAACCCGCCGTATAACCTCTTCCAGTAAATCCTGGCTGTGAGGATTCATTATTGATGCCATATAATCTTGCATTCTCAGCCTCATAAATGCCATTCCCAGCTATAGGCCCGGTGTAATTATCCGCAGGGACAAGCTGTAGAATAGACGCGCCTGCTCCCGCAGCGATACTCTGGATGTAACCACTCCGAGCGGGTGCAGTCCAGTCACTGTCAATAATGCCATCCGATGCCCGGCGATGATTAAAAGCCTGTGTAGCGTTTTGCTGCAAAAAGTTTAAGTAGGATGTGTTACCTGTGGCTAATCTCAACTGGTTCAAATTGCGGGCGAATACCATTTTAAAGCCCGGCGAATCGTTCTCGCCCTCGTACATCAAGGAATAAGAAAGCGTCATCTTATCCATCACATAAGCTGCGGCGGTATGTGCATCGGTCAAGTAAGAACTAGTCCCTGTCGCCTGATTCATCGCCAGAGCAGCCCCCAAGAAAGTTCCATAGTTATAGGTAAAATCCCAGTCCACGACCGTTCCCGAACCACTGCCTTCCACATGATCATTCACTTTACTTCCGTTAACAAGCCTGCTTTTAATCCAGGTGTACATCGTTTGTGCTTTCGATAAGTAATCCGCATTTCCAGTCGCAGTCTTGAGCTTGATGGCTGTCATGATCATCGGAGCGTTTGTAGCCATATTTTTCTGAGGTGAGGTCCCATCTCTCTTCCACCATATCCCGCCACCATAGGTCGAATCCCAATCGCTCCAGATTTGGTCAAATAGAAAAGAGGCTCGGTTGCGGTATTCAGCAGTGCCTGTAATCTCGTAAGCACGCATACAAGCCAAGGCCCACCAACCTAAGTCATCATTGAAATCATTGAGCATCATATCGGGATACTTCGCATTAAATCCAGTATAGATATCATCGATCATCGTTCGATACGTGCTACTGCCCGTTCTCTCATACGCGTCCATGACCGTCTCCCATAACTGGGCCTCCCACCAAAAATCGGTATACAGCCCACCGTTTGGACCACTAGCATGTTCGGAATGAATAAGATGGTCGCTGTTTGTGTAGAAATATTTTGCAGATGCATCATAGAAAGTATTAACAAAGCTATTCATAGCCGTATCGGCATTGGCCGCCGTAAACGCATCCGCTCGCTGATATCCACTAAAAGGGGCAATAAGCAAAACCGCCGCCAACGCGCCACGTGCGAATAACGACGTTTTCTTCAAGGCATTCAACACAAACATCATCTCCCCGATAGGTTATGAAGCCCTTAACCCTTAACCCTTAATCCCGCTGAACGCTATCCCCTGTACAAAATAACGCTGAAGCGCTAAAAACAGCACCAGTATCGGTATGATCGCTACCAACGCTCCAGCCATCATTGGACCATAATCGGTTTGGAAATTATACGAAAAGGCTTGAAGCCCCATTTGAATCGTCGCTTTATCCGGGTCATTCAGCACAATCATTGGCCATAGGAAACTATTCCATCCCGCTTGAAAAGTGAAAATACTTAGGGTAGCAAGTGCAGGTTTCGTCAGCGGCAAGTAAATGCGCCAAAAGATTTTAAATTCTCCACAACCCTCGATTCGGGCCATTTCCATCATGTCACTAGGCAGTGTAAGGAAAAATTGCCGCATAAAGAACACCGCAAAGGTTCCGGAGGCTCCCGGCAGAATAATCCCCCAGAAGGAGTTCATCAATCCGTTTCCACCGTTTCCAAAAATATCATTGCCTCCGAAGAGCGGAAGATGACGCATGACATAAACAGTCGGGATCATCGTCACAATGCCCGGGATCATCATCGCTGCTAGCAACACGCGGAATATCGGTTTATTGAGCTTAAATTTCAGCTTCGCGAACGCGTAACCACTGAGGGAACCGAAGAACAAATTCGCCAGCACACCAGCCACAGCAAGCACAAGTGAATTCCAGAAAAATAGGGCAAACGGAACCGTTGTGAACGCTTTGCGGTAATGCTCAAAGGTTATATGTGATGGAAACCATCGAATCGGCATGGCGAATATTTCTTCGTCCGGCTTCAGGGATGTAAGTACGCTCCAATAAAAGGGAAGGAACATTACAATTGCAATAACAATGCAGGCTATATAATAAATTGATTTACTTATGTTTCTTTTTAGTAGCGATCCTCCGCTATTATCCATACCTTAAACCTCCTTCTCCTCGGCAAGCCCACCCTATACAATGGGCTCTTCCGCCTTTGAGATCCGCATGTTTATTAATGAGAAAATGAGAATAGCCACAGCAAGCACAAATGCCTGTGCCGACGCATATCCCATTTGCAGCTGATTGAAGCCCTGCTGATAGATCAGATAGACTGGAGTCTTCGTCATATTCGCCGGACCTCCCTGCGTTAGCACAAAAGCCTGATCAAATAACTGCAGAGCACCAATAATAGCCATCGTACTGACTAAAAAGGTCGTTGGTCGTAGCTGCGGCCATGTAATATACCGGAAACAATCGAGCTTATTGGCTCCATCTAACCTTGCGGATTCATAAAGATAATCAGGCACGCCTTGCAGACCTGCTAAATAAATAATCATATTCGAACCTACCGACTGCCATAATGTGAGCATGATAATCGACAGCATCGCCGTCCGAGTCTCGGATAACCAAGCGGGTCCAGTTATACCTACATAAGACAACAACCCATTAACTAATCCGAATTCAGGATGTAAAAGCCAAATCCAAACGGTAGCCGCAGCAACTGCGGATGTAAGTGTTGGAAGATAATTCAACGTGCGGAACAATTTCACCCCGCGCCATGTGCGACTAAGCAGAATCGCAAGTAATAACGAAATAATGATATTTAATGGGACGAAAACAATCGAATACAGAAATACATTTTGGAATGTTTTCCACAGCAGACTGTCCTCTAATAATCGACGATAGTTATCAAAACCGATCCAGTCGTTTCTACTGAGCACATCATAGTTAGTGAAACTTAGATATAATGCCATGAACACGGGGATCACCGTGAATACTGTAAACAGCAACACCGTGGGTGTAATGAACAAATAAGCCGTCCGCGCCTGATGTTTTTCAAGTCTTCTGATAGAAGCCATTAGCTCCCCCTCCTAAGCAAAAGGGAGGCAGAACCTCCCCATCGCTTCTAATGTCTTACTTCACTGCCTCATTATCCTTAAGCATCTTGTCGCCCTCTTCTTGAGATTTCTTCAAGGTTTCTTCAATGCTCATCTTGTTTTGCTGATTGAGCTGCAAATTAGGTGCCAACGCATCGGTCTCCATCACAGAATAACCTGGGTGATTTGGACGGACCTTAGCAAACTCCAATGTTTCAAGAAACGGCTGCCATTTGGGATCATCCTTGAAGAACGGATCTTCCATGGACGGCTTAAAGCCCGGCAAATTCAGACTGGTCTTTGCCCAGAGCAGCGCATTATCTTTGTTCGCCGTCCACCATTTGATGAACTCCCATGCCTCATCCTTATGTTTGGAACCTTCTGGAATCACCAGACCAAATCCGCCCATCACACTGCCTTTATCCCCGTTTGGTCCAGCTGGAGGGGGAACGATTCCATAATCTAAATCTTTACCATATTTGTTATAAGTGCTGAGCATCCACGGACCGGAATACAACATAGCAACCTTGCCTGTGACAAAAGCATCCTGCCCTTCCCCAAGTCCAAGCTCGAACCCTACTTTATACACCTTATCTTTGTTCATCAGGCGATCCCAGAACTCTAGCACCTGTTTGCCTTTATCATTGTTAAAATTGGTCTTTCCATCCTCCGTAAGCATGGTGCCGCCAGCCTGTTGAAGATACATATTAAAAAGCCCCAAATCTCCCATAGAGAACCCTGCGGTCTCCAATTTATTACCATTCCATTTAGTCAGTTTAGTAGCTGCTGCTTCTAGCTCATCCCACGTAGTTGGAGGCTGAAGTCCTGCATCTGCAAGCAGTTTTTTATTATAGAAAAGAGCACGAGCATCTACCGTAAGTGGCAACCCGTATAATTTATCAGCATATGAGAGTTCACGAAGCGATTCAGCGTAGAAATCATCTTTGGAAAGGCCGTCACGCGTTAAGTATTCGTCCACTGGATGCAGCACGTTCTTAGGCGCATACAACGAAGTTCTCCAGCGATCCCAAAACAGCACATCTGGAGTACCGCCATTCGTTGCTGAAGTCAGGAATTTCGTAATCATATCCTGCTGTAGCACGTATTTCACATGGATCTTATCCTGCGATTTATTAAAAGCATCCACCATGGTCTCGAATTGCTTCTGCCCTTCTCCGCCCCAGTCACCCCAAAAGGTAAGCTCCGTTTTCTTCCCAACATTACTTCCAGTTTTCCCTGCATTTCCTGTTCCTTTATCGGTTGATCCGTTCGTCCCCCCGCAGCCTGCGATAAGAGATGTAGTCATAACTAGCGCAAGCATGGTAACCAGCCATTTTTTCATGTTCTCAATCCCCTTTAGCGTTGATAATTACAACCTTGCAAATATCAGCTTCGCTTCACTTGCATACCGCAGCGCATAAGCACCAGCTCGCAGAACATCATATTTGCCCAAGAAAACCATGGACGTGTATATTCATCCGGATGATCTACATGGAACCCTTCATGCATAAATCCGGTGCCCGCATCCGTCTTCTCCAGCAGATTAAGCAAGGAATCCTGTTCTTCATCGCTGGTAGATGTCATTCCCTGAATCGCTAAAGCGATAGGCCAGATGTAACGCGGTGGCGTATGCGGACTTCCAATACCAGCAGCCTCTTTTCCTGCGAAGAAATAAGGATTATAGCTACTTAAAATAAGCTTTCGGGTATTTTTGTAGATAGGATCCTCGGCACTCACATAACCCAAATAAGGGATAGAAAGTAGACTCGGCACATTGGCATCATCCATCAAATTCACCTGTCCGCGGCCATCTACTTCATAGGTATAAACTGACCCAAACTCTGGGTGGTCTACGATTCCATACTGGCGTATTCCTTCATTAATTTGTTCAGAAAGTCTTCTGGCTTTCAATTCCAGTTCTTGATCCTTTAGAATCTCTCTGGCAATTTCACACACATACTCTAAAACAACCACAGAGAACATATTGGCAGGAACCAAATACCCGTATTCACAGGCATCGTCGCTAGGACGAAATCCAGACCAAGTCATTCCGGTATAAGCTGTCAACGTCCCCTTTCCTTCACGTACTAATGTATCCGTAGATGGACAGTTCAGGCGTTGAAAAAGATAGTTGGAATCGCTCTCATGTTTCTGTTCGGTAGTCCATAATGCAATGATTCTTTCTACACCCTTAACAAATGAATCATTGAACTGACTAGTTCGGCCCGTATTCTTCCAGAGCAGATAACCCAGTTGGATCGGATAGCATAACGAATCAATCTCATATTTTCTTTCCCATACTCCTGGGCTCATCTCCGTTAGATCCTCCTGATGACCATTCCCATTTTCTTCTTCATTAAACGCGTTCGCATAAGGGTCAAGCTGGATGCAGGCGAATTGTCTTTGTACAAGTCCCTCAATCATGTCGGCAATATCTTCATCCTCGGAAGCAAGGATTAGGAAAGGTCTAACCTGAGCGGCCGAGTCCCGCAGCCACATCGCTGGGATATCTCCGGTAATGACAAAAGTGGTACCATTCGCCATTCGTTTCAACGTTGTATTCCAGGTATTAGCCATACATTTCTCGAACATCTCTGCTAGTTTTGGACGATCATTCAGCTGGAACTTTACATTAGATGCCAGTTTCTTCATCGACTCAGGGATTTCTCTGGTTGCTTTCAGTTATAATACCCCCTTTTTTCTTTTTCCTTTGAAGCGCTTTCACAAATTAGTATATTGTCATGTAGTTAGTATGTCAATATGTTTATTTATTAATAATGATATATCAATATTTCTGTAATGATAAACATCTATCTAAAACAAACAAAAAACCTATCCCAAAAGATAGGTTTTCATAGCAACTAATTTATGGATAATCGTATAAAATTATTTAGAATTGGATGGTTTAGCAGGACCTGTGGATTCACCAGAAATCAACTTAGCTTCCAGCATTATCTTGTTCGATACAGCCTGGCCGTTCATAATTTGCAATACATTTTCAACTGCGAGTCGCCCCATTTCTTCTTCATTCTGCCGCAAATGAGTGAACGAATAACCCGAGCCGAGCGGAGTTGGCGGACTATCAAAGCAAATGATCGAAATATCCCCCGGAATCTGCAGCCCAAGCCGTTCAACCGCAGTTCTAGCCAGCAGAGCAATATTATATTCCACAGCAAAAAGCGCCGTTATTGTTGGATTCTCTTGTATATGAGAAACCAGCCGTGAGATATCGTGTTCAATATTTGCATCATTAAAGGAATTAGGTAATGTTGAAGTTAAATCACTAACCCACAACCCTTTATCTACAGCTATCCCCCGCTCCGCATGCGCTTGAATAAATCCCTCCACCCGCTCCTCAAGAGCTGTCGTATCCGCTGGAGGCGGAGAGAGGAAAGAGATATGAGTATGCCCGAGATCAAATAAATACTCCGTCCCTTTAAGTGCAGCCTGTATGTTATCCGTGCCTATCGAAGCAGCAGCTACTCCTTTCAGATGGCGATCTACCAAAACTAAAGGGAAGCGCCCGATCACCAATTTTAGAATCTCAGCATTAAAAAATTCGCCTTGAGCCGGAAAAACAATCAGACCATCTACACCTAGGCTAAGCAACTTCTGAATAGACTGTTCCTCGTTCTCTGGTACGCCAAATGTTCTTCGTAGAACGAGGAAGCAATCATTATCACGGGAAGCCTGTTCCATCCCATAAATCAAGCCTGTTCCATAACTGTTGCCAAAGTCGGTAATAATCAGACCAATCGTTTTTTCCTCATGATTAAAGGAATTAAAAACAGTCCCGTCGGAGATCGTCTCAGAAGACATAGCTGAATCTAAGTAGTCAACTGCCGGATCAGCCACAAACGAACCTCTTCCCGGTTTTCTCACAATCAAATGCTCGGCGGCTAACATTTCCAGAGCTTTTTTACTCGTAATCCGACTTACATTATAGGTTTCGGCCAGCTCTTTTTCTGAAGGAACTCGCTCCCCTTGTCCATAGGATTTATTAACAATAAGCTGCTTTACTTCATCAAATATTTTTTCATACATCGGTTTGGATGACGTTGTCTCATTCATAACTTTCGTTATCTCCTGACTCTAATTTTTTCATCTTTATACATAATAATATATCATGATATATTAAGTTTGTCGACATTTGAACGGAAACAGGTAAAAAAAGAGGGAGGAAGGAAGTATAGCTTAAAGTGGAAAAATTCTAAGATTCGTATAGAAACAGAGATAAGGGGCTGTCCCAAAAGCCAAGTAATGGCTTCGGGGACGCCTCCTTTTTTTGAGTCGGATCAACGTGTGCACTTAAGTGGACGCTGCATGAACGGACCGTTGTTTAAGCGGGAATTGACTCTTGTATCCTTTAAAAACAAACAAAGAAATCGCTCGTTTTGGTAAAATGGAGGTACGACCCAACCCTTCCCAAAGGAGCGATTTCTTTGTACATTCAATATACCATGGACCATCTTTACCTGCCATTGATCCCTTCAGTCGCTGCTCTCCTATATCTGGATGGACCATTTTTTTCTTGATGAGATCTAGTATATTCATAGATAATATCAAACCGCACTTCATCTAACAAGTTTTTACACTTTTGTAGATTTGTTCTTTTTTCAAGCATAAAAAGCTTACACAGGTCTATCGTAAATGGCTGTTCAGATTATATAATAGAGACTATCTGGTATAGAAAGGAAGTTGATTTTTTTATGAAATTTGATGATTACCGCTATGAGCGGCCGGATGTAGAGAAATTCAAGCAAGATTTTAACACCCTGCTGAAAGATCTCAACGACACATCACCACTAGAGGTACAAAAAGCTTCCGTCACTGCCATTAACAAGCTTCGCAATGAGTTTGACACGATGCAGACATTGGTTAGCGTTCGGCATTCTATCAACACGACAGATGAATTTTACAAAGCCGAACAAGAATTCATGGACGAAATCGGGCCTGTCGTACAGGAATACATAACCGACTACTACAAAGCACTCGTACATTCCAAATATAGAGCCGAATTTGAAAAGGAATGGGGTGCGCAGTTACTCCAGCTTGCTGAAGTATCGCTGCGGACGTTTAGTCCGGAAATCATTGAAGATTTACAATTGGAGAATAAACTTTCAACAGAATACTCCCAGCTTATCGCATCTGCCAAGATTCTTTTTGAAGGTGAAGAGCGTACACTGCCTCAACTCGCACCTTTCGAATTGTCTACAGACCGTGATATGCGTAAAAGTGCTTCTGAAGCCCGATTTGGTTTTATGTCCGAACACGAGGCTGAATTTGACCGCATCTATGACGAGCTTGTCAAGGTCCGTGACCGCATAGCTAAAAAACTTGGGTACAGCAACTTTGTTCAGCTTGGTTATGACCGTATGATGCGTACCGACTATAATGCTGAAATGGTTGCTAATTTCCGCAAACAAGTACTTGAATATATCGTTCCCGTCTCCCAGCAGTTAAAGAAACGTCAGACTGAACGACTGGGTCTCGATGAATTGAAATATTACGACGAGAACTTTAGCTTTAAGACTGGGAACGCTACACCTAAAGGGGATCCAGACTGGATTGTAGCTAATGGTAAGAAGATGTACAAAGAACTCTCACCTGAAACGGATGAGTTTTTCAACTTCATGCTAGACAATAATCTGGTGGATTTAGTAAGCAAAAAAGGAAAACAAGGCGGCGGATATTGTACCTATTTTAGCCAATACCAAGCCCCTTTTATTTTCTCGAATTTCAACGGAACCTCTGGGGATATTGATGTCTTAACTCACGAAGTGGGTCATGCGTTCCAGGTGTATGAAAGCCGCAATATTAATGTACCAGAATATGCTTTTCCAACCTATGAAGCATGTGAGATTCATTCCATGAGTATGGAATTTTTCGCTTGGCCTTGGATGAATTTGTTCTTTGAGGAAGATGCGGATAAATACCGCTTTAATCACTTATCTGACAGCCTTCAGTTTATTCCTTACGGGGTATCTGTCGATGAATTCCAACATTTTGTTTATAGCAACCCTGACGCAACTCCTGCTGAACGCAAGCAAGCTTGGAGAGACATCGAGAAGAAATACTTACCACATCGTAATTATGAAGGTAACACTTATCTGGAACAAGGGGGGTTCTGGCATAAACAAGGCCATATCTTTGCCTCGCCATTCTACTACATCGACTACACACTAGCTCAGCTATGTGCCTTCCAATTCTGGAAACGTTCGAACGAAGATTTCAAATCTGCTTGGAGCGATTATTTGGAGCTATGCCAAGCTGGTGGAAGCAAGTCCTTTATCAAACTAGTTGAACTAGCGGGTCTGACTTCACCATTTGAAGACGGCTGCATTAGCTCCGTTATTGGGGATATTGAAGGTTGGCTAAACAGCATTAATGATAAAGAGCTTTAATCCATTCTCTGATAAGCTCATCACAAAAAAAGCAATCCTTGCCTTAGGGCTTGGATTGCTTTTTAAAATGGAATGATCCAACTTCACCCATCTATGTTATCGATAACGAATCAATATATCTATGGGGTAACGACCCGCATTGCGGCCATATAAGGCTAAGCCTCTCCCCTCTGTTTGAAGCTCCAAACGGAAAGTACGATTGCGGTCTAGTCTAGCTGCTAACTGCCCCGGTACACTTACTTTACACAGATAGCCGTAAGAGCCCGCCTCATCCAACTTATTCGCTAATGGCTGATAATGCCAAGATAATACACCTCGGCTGTCGGCAGGATCATCCGGCAAATAGAAGGAGCCAATCCGTTGACCTTCTATCAGAACATTCACACATGAAGGATGACGTTCTTCGTCGGTCATATAATACGTATTCGGATTATACTCCACCCTGGCATCAGCACCGTGCATGAGATCAAGTCCCATTTCATTTTGTTTTGCACCTTCAAGATTTCGAGCCAATACTCGCTTTGCGCTAGCTTCGAACATGATTTCGATCTCGCCAATCATCTTTTTCTCCACACCATCTGGAAGAGTTATCTCATATGCATAATGGCCTTGCCCAGCCCCATTGATTTTTGCGCACTGAATAGCTTCCCATTGTTGTCCAAAATTGTGTTCTTTATACGCATCCACAGGGATATTAATACAATCTCCATCCCCTTCAAACCTTACACTCTGATTACCGCTTCTAACATCAAACGTAATGAAGTTGCGTGTAATTACCTCATCCTTATTATTTATCAATGAAACTGCCAGCACTGCAACTGCGTCCTGATCAGGCATAAGGACATAAAGAGGAGGTAAATCTGCTACTCCATATCCGTCCCACTCCACTGACATATGCTCACTTTGTGAAACAACTCGTGTTCCCAAATTGTCGTACCAAAGTTCCCATTTTATCTTTAAAAGCTGTCCATGATATTTATCTGAAAAACTGGAACGAAGAAGGGGGACTTTAACTTCAGCCTTTGCGTTTACTGTCTGGCATGGCGGCGCATCGATCACAATGAAGTCCGGCGAATGCAAATCAGAAATCGTCATCCCAGGAACAAAGGCATCATAACCAAAATCTTTATCGCTACCGTCTAACCGATAATAACCATTGAACTCGTTCGTAACATCACGAAATTCGGTAAATACGAAACCACATAGCTTATCATGCCGCCGGAATTCATTCATCATATAGCGATAATGCCATGCTAAATCACTGTCCCCTGCCCCGCCTTCGATACCCCATACGTTTCCACATTCACTGTTCATCAACGGGGCATCAGATTGTACATTACCTCCGATACAGTTAAAGTCTGAACCCGGAAAAGTTTTGTCTTCAACCTCATTCAAATGAGATCTAAGCTGATCATAACCATTAATGTAGAAATGCCAAGTATTGATATCAGATTCCACATGATCATAGTTACATGGTGAGTTATCTTCAACGATTCTAGATGGATCCAGCCGTTTTGCCCAATGATATTTTTCCCGAACCCATTCCTGTGTTTCTTTAAGATAGCTGTTCTGCTGCTCTACATCACTCGTCAGACTAGTGTCCTGAGCGTTCGTCTTCAAACCCCATGTCTCGTTAAACATTACCCAAGAAAAAATCGATGGATGATTATAGTCTCGTTCAATAATCTCAAGTGCTTCACATTCATACGCAGCACGTGCTTTTTCATCCGGATTTCCCCAAAAGCAAGGCATGTCCTCCATCACCAAAATACCCAGTTTATCCGCCCAATATAGTTTGCGTGGTTCCTCTGGCTTGATATGAATACGCACAAAGTTCAGTCCCAAACGTTTCATTAGATAGATTTCATCCCGCATGTCTTCATCAGTCGGATAAGTGAAATAGCCCGTTTTGTGATAAGACTGGTCAAGGGTACCGTTTAAATAAATCGGCTTGCCATTAAGGGTAATCCAGCGATAACCACGCTCATCATAGCGTACAGTTTGGATTTCTCGAACTCCGAAATAGGTGCTGACTGTGTCAGTGCCAAAAGATCCGCTAAGCTGTAGTTCGCCTTCGTACAAATAAGGTGTATCTGGACTCCATAACATTGGATCTGTTATATGGATAGAGAGCTTAAATTCATTCTCCCCTGCGGTAAGATCAATGTTCTCAGTATGCAATATAGAATTCTCTGCGAATTTCAGCGTGAACTCTGCCGATCCATTTTCTTGTGCAAAGATTCTTGCAGTCACATTCACTTGCCCATCAATAGTGGTCACAAACTTAGCATCTTTCATATAAGTCTGGGGCCGAGATTCTAGCCATACGGACTGCCAGATTCCGCGAATTTCTCCATAACCTTGTTTGCCACGGGCTTGGTAATCATGATCGAAGTCCTCTACTCTAACGACAATTGTATTGTCTAAATCTTCAACCCAGTACTGAGTAACTTCGAACTCAAATGAACCATATCCACCTTGGTGTGAACCAACATGCACTCCGTTTATCCAAACGTCACATGAATAATCTACTGCCCCGAATCGCAAAAATAGTCGTGTCTGTGAGTCGATAGACTGCCATTTCAAAGTCCGCCGATACCATCCTATCCCTTTATGATCACTGCCAATACCTGATAATGAACTTACCCATGAAAAAGGAACAGTAATCCTCGAACTGTAAGTGATTTCTGAATTGGAATACCAATGTTCGCTAATTCCTTCGTTGCTCGGATCAAAGCTAAATGACCATTCCCCATTCAAATTCATCCATTCGTTGCGCTGCCAATGTGGATGCGGATGTTCGGGACGAGGAATCGGAAGACTCTCAACATTCAGTACGGGAGTTGTCATGATATGAGCACAGCCTTTCAAAATAAGAAGTTGAGCTCATTTTAGCATCAGTATATAAAATTCGCAATGTATATTATAATTTTACAATATATAAACTTCAGTGTACAATATCCTCAACCTATCCTAACGAAAAGGAATATAACCCATGAATGATATTTCGCAAGAAACGATACGCTACCCTGCATCACGCATCTTAGATGTTGCTAAAGCACTTTCTGGAGATGTCAGAGTCCGCATTCTTGAAGCCCTTGGTGACAAGCCTATGAGTGTAAGTCAATTGGCCGAGACACTTGGTGTAGCTCAACCTACAATTTCAATCAATGTACAGACCCTTGAGCAAGTTAACTTAATCTCATCTACACAAGGTGCAAATCGTGAGAAAATATGCACGGTCACCTGCCGATCCATCCATCTCGATCTTCCTTCGAAGTTAGGTGATGGTCTGCATCAAACGGAAGAACTACATATGCCCATCGGGATGTTCTCCCACTGCTCTATTCAACCCTCTTGTGGTATGGCAGGAAAAGACGGCGGAGTCATCGGTTCTCAGGATGATCCTCGGGTATTCTACATGCCGGAAAGAGTTGATGCATCTCTCTTATGGTTCGCTGACTCTGGCTATGTCGAATACTATTTTGCCAATCCACTACCCCCAGGTGTCGAGCTTGATGAGATCCGGATTTCTGCTGAGGTTTGTTCTGAAGCACCTGCATTCCGAGAAAATTGGGCAAGTGACATCACATTAACTATAAACGACCTACATGTCGGTACTTGGACTTGTCCATCAGATTTCGGTAACCGGAAAGGAAAGTTAACACCCGAACGTTGGAAGAGTGGTACAGAATATGGAATGCTGACAGAGTGGAGTACCTCAGAACAGGGTAGCAAAATAAATGGAATTGCTTCTTCCCCTACTACAATTAGCTCACTAAAGCTGGCATTCAATGAGCCCATTCGAGTACGCTTTGAGATTCGCGAGGATGCCCCCAATAGACGAGGCCTGAATTTATTCGGAAGTGGTTTCGGAGACTACTCACAGGATATTATCCTGTCGTTTGTGCGTCGTTCAGTATCGGGTACATGATAACACGGAAGAATTGTACACCTGAAACCAGTGAGGATCTAAAGCTTCAGGTGTGCAATTGGACGCTTTTTTCTTTACACACCAATTACATACGCTTATCTTCAGCTTTTTTGATATTCTCAGCCACTCTAAATTTCACGATCTTACTAATTAATTCATAGGGCATCGGCTGATTAAGTGGAAATTGAATGGATCCTTTTGCACCTTTATAGACGGATAGTTCTTCCCTAAAAGCCTCAATCCCATTAGGTGTTGGATAAAATCCAATATGGTTTTTGAAAGCTGCAAAATGCACCAGATTTCCGTGCAGTGCAAAAGTAGGCATCTGATAACTAATCTTTTCTTTTGCATCAGGTGCCGCTTCTTTGATCACTTTTCTTATTGTATTAAGGATTTCTTGAAGCTCCAGTGGAAACTTGGAAATATAGTCATCGATCGATTCATACGTGATTTTACCTTCCATGTTAAGTCCCCTCACTGTTTCTAGTCACATTTAACTTTGATGAAGTGCTGCCAATGCTTCGTCTTCAGTACTCTTGAACAATATTTTATTCCCCTGATTGCATTCATAAATAAAATCATTCAGACTTTTACTATTATAGCCAGTAAATTCTCCCACAATAGCAACTCGCATCTGGTAGTTTGTATACTTTTGAAGAATCTCTCCGGCAAGCCCCGTCTTTAACTCAAAAAAATCATCCGTGATTTGCTCTTTTCTTAGAATCATTTTATCGCATTCTTGATATCTAACGTTCGCCATTAGATCCAATGCATCATTTACATTATTAATTACAATGCCCTCGCTGGAAATCAAGGCTACTGTTGAATTGTCTTTACGGTTTAATGTGATTTGCATTCAAATTGCTCCTTTTTCGATAAGAATCTCTTTTACATTGTGGTTTTCTTGTTGGATGGCTATTGCTAATACGGATTCACCACCTTCAATTTTAGCATGGACGTCAGCTCCGTGTTCGATTAACAAGCGTATCAGCTCCACATTATCCGAATGAAAAGCTGCAGAATGCAAGGCAGAATGCCCATCGCTATCAAAAATATGTGTTTGAGCACCCTTGTTCAATAGCAGCTGGATAACTCCCATATCCCGCTCCCCAGCAATCGCAGCATGAAGTGCAGTATTGGAAGGAATATAGCTAAGCTTAGAGTGAGACACAGCATCAACGTTAGCTCCAAAGTCTAATAACACCTGCACCGCTGCTTCTTTGCCAAAATGTGCTGCATATCCCAAAGGGGTAAGTCCCTCATTATTTTCCGTATTCACCAGAGCCGGATGGGATTCTAGAATTTGTTTTAGCCGTACAGCATCACCTTGTTGTGCCGACTGAAAAACTTCATTAATGCTTTGCTGTAATTCCATTAGATTTCGCCTCTTTTCAATTGATCTGATAAACGATCTAGTTTATTTTTTCTGGATAGTTAAACCATTCTCCTGCTAAAAAAAGAAAAGAGTATTCATTCGAAGGTTATCAAATGAATACTCTTTCTTTTCAATGTTTATTGTAAGTCAATTATTAAATTAAATCAGACTTTTGAAGAAGACGTTTAACGATTGCAGCAACCTCAGCTCTGGTCATATCATTTTTAGGAGCAAGCACATTGCTGCTTCGTCCCATGATTACGCCTGCCTGTAAGCAATCAGTAATTGCGCTAATCGCCCAGTCAGATGCTTTGCTGGCATCGGTATATGGGTTCAAGAATCCTTCAGTGGATTGATTAGGAAGCTTAGCTTTTAACGCTGTGATTTTCATTGCTTTGGCGATAATTAGCATCGCTTGTTCACGGGTAATTTGGTCATCAGGGCGGAACATGCCGTCTTCAAAACCATTAATTAATTGATAGGCATATGCAGTATTGATCGCACTATTATACCAATCCGTATTCTTAACATCTGCAAATGGTGTTGCCGCTTGATTCAATTCAAGTCCGAGGCCTCGTACAACTATTGCCGCAAACTCTGCACGGGTAATCGCTTGGTCAGGCGTAAATTGGCCATTGCCAGATCCCTCGATGACTAATCTGGAACCCATATCATTCACTGCATCTTTTGCCCAATGATTAGCAACATCGTTAAATTCAAGTGGATGCCAGATAACAGAGTAAGTGCCGGCACTAAGGCTGTTAATTGTAGCAAAATATTTACCATCAATTACTTCCACTTTAGTAGGTACATGGTGCACTGTGCCATCAGCATCAACATATACACCCGTTGTAATCTTGTTCGGGTCCATTCCCTCCGGAATAGCAATGGTACGTTTTACGTACGTATTAAATTGAGATAGTTCAATACTCTTATCTCCGTAAATACCTCTAGCCGTAAAGTTCACCGGTGCCCCGACTAATGAAAATGATCCGTTTTGCGCAGCAGCTCCTAATGCTTTAACTTGATCAGCAGTTGGTGCGCTGATTTCAATCTGTATTTTAATATCTTGTAAAGCTACAGATTTGCCAATCTGCGCGGATAAGGCATCAATATCAATCTGCCCGGCAGGCAGTGTAAATGTCGCATTTCCGGCTTTGATTTCAAGTACTGCTTGATTTCCCTGCATATTTTTAACCATTTGTCCATTTAGTTCGCCAACAATAACATCCGATTTACTAGTGGCAGTGATAGAAACCACAGCACCTTTACCTTCAGCGGCGAGCTTGTCTTCCAGCTTCTTCTGGTCTAAAGCAATAGTAGTTAGCGTTTGATCCTTCCGTTTACCATTGGTCGCGGACCCCACACTTTCCGCTTTACCATTAATTAGAATGGAAGCATCATTTGCCAAAGGTGCCGGCGTTGCTGATGGGGTTGGTTGTGAAGGAACATCAACACTGGATGGAGCGCTCGGGATGACCGCATTGGACGCCACAGAGAATTCGCTGAATCCAGCCTTATTGATGGCCTGTACCGTGAAGGTGTAGCTTGTACCATTCGTCAAACCACTGATCGTAAGCGGACTTCCCGTTCCCGTAACCGTCAATCCTCCTGGAATAGCCGTGACAATATACCCTGTGATCTCACTTCCGCCATCGTTAGCTGGTGGCGTAAAGGTGATGATCGCTTGACCATTCTCTGCGCTTGCAGTGATAGATGTTGGAGCACTCGGTGCTGTAATTGGCCTCACAGGCGCTTTTACATGTACTGTTGTTGAAGCCGTATAACTGCCATCTTTGGTCGTAGCCGTGATGATGACTGTTCCCACACCCACCGGAGTAATTACTCCATTCACAACCTTAGCTACCGTCTCATCGCTGGAACTCCAAATCACGTCTGGATCCGTTGCGTTTGCAGGCTCTATTGTCGCTTTTAGTGTTCCATCAGCTTCACCAGCAGTTAAATCGAGCGTCTCCTGATCTAACCTCACCCCAGTCACATTCACAACTGGTGGAATGGGTTCACTTACATGTACTGTTGTTGAAGCTGTAAAACTTCCATCTTTGGTCGTTACTGTGATGATTGCTGTGCCCACACCAACTGGAGTGACTACTCCGTAAACAACCTTGGCTACTGTCTCATCACTAGAGCTCCAGATGACACCCTTATTCGTTGCATCGGCAGGTGCCACTGTCGCTTGTAACGTTTCGTCGCTTTCTCCCACTGTTAAATTAATGGTGGTCTGGTCTAGCGTTACTCCCGTTACGATAACGGTAGGTGGTGTTGGGGCTGCGACATTAACGGTCGTTTTAGCCGTAAAGCTACCATCTTTAGTCGTCACGGTGATCGTTGCTGTTCCTTTGCCCACTGGAATGACAACACCGTTCACTACGGTTGCGACAGTTTCATCACTGGAGCTCCAGATTACATCTTTATCCGTTGCATTCACAGGTTCAATTGTAGCATGTAGTAAGGCATCCGCTTCACCAGCAGTTAAGTCTAGCGTCTCCTGATCAAGCTTCACTCCAGTTACGTTCACAACTGGTGGGATTGGAGCACTCACAGTAACTACGGATGTAGCCGTATAACTTCCATCCATAGAGGTTGCTGTGATCGTTGCTGTTCCAATACCTACCGGTGTCACCACACCGTTCACAACGGTCGCAACCGTTTCATCACTGGAGCTCCAAATTACTGTTTTGTTCGTGGCATTAGCAGGTGCGATGACAGCTTTCAATGTATCTCCCGCTTCTCCCTCTGTTAACTGGAGTGTTGTCTTATTCAAGGTCAATCCGGTTACGATGACATCCCCCACATCGTTTACCGTCAAGTTAAAGGTGTAAGTGTTGCTTAATTTCCCATCATCTACTTTGACAGAAATCACACTAGTACCGAAAGCATTTACCGCCGGTGTAATTTCTAACGTTCGTAACTCACCACTTCCACTTACCTTCAGGCCACTATTCGGAATTAAAAGAGTATTTGAGGAGGTAGCGGATACTTGTAGGTCATCTCCATCTACATCAGTGACCTTAAAAGATCGTGATACCGACTTATTTTTGTCCGTTGTAGTATTTCCCATGAAGCCAGTGTCTTGCTTCCAGCTTGCTCCCGTAATTGTTCCGTTCTTACCTGCAGTGACCAGTGTATTATAAGCAACATTACCATCATTACTATTTGCTAATTTATAGTTTAAAGCCAGATTAGGCTCCGTCCCTTTCAAATCGACGTTCATTTCGCGCACAATGTCACTCTGAGTTTTGGCTTTACTCCAGAATCTTACGTCTCTCATTCCACCGTTATAGTCTCCGTCCTGTCTCCAAGTGCTTTTACCAAGCCAATTGTTCGGACGCGCAACGTTTCCAACCGTACTTAAATCCATAGGTCCTTCTGCTTTAAGAACGCCATCCCAATAAATACGTCCCTTTTTCTGAGTGTGATCATAAACAATCGCGACATGAACCCACTTGGAAATCGGAAAATCTTCAGCGACATTAATGTCTCCTTTATTGGTGTACGCGGTGAAGTTCATTTTTTTTCCGTTAAAGCCTACAAAAATATTGTGGTCTGCCTCACCGATTGAAGATTCGAAAAATCTCATCCATGTATTAAAACCATTGACCTTCAAAAATCCTTCAACTGTAAAAGAGTTCCCATAAATACGTTGATCCGGGAACGACACATAATCCCCGCTACCGTCAAAACTAAGATAGTCCCCACCATTCAGTTCTGTCAGATAAGGTGCATCGTTCACTGGGTTTACAGTAATTGTGGCAGTGCCTAAATCTGGATTGAATGCGGCAGAAACTGTGGTATTCGCATTTTTTTGATAATTTTGATAACCGGCTACTGTAGTATCCCATAGCTTAAAGCGAATGGAAGCTTGTCCGTTCCAATCTTTCCCTGGGACAAAACGTATTTTCTCCGATTTCAGCAGCAGAAAAGCTTTAGTGTCCGACACCGGCTCGATATTATACCAGATATTTCCTTGTGTGTTGTAATATTGCCAGGCCCCATTGGTATTATCAAAAGATACCACAGCAATCCCTGTTGTCGCTGGATCGCTTACCTTTGCTGCCAAAAGACTTGACACAACAACGCCCGCGTTGGAAGTATCATCTTCATTAATGGACGGTATCACTACTGGGCTATTCTCGAGCCAACCAAAGCTCGATTTTGCACTCATGATTTGAGGATGGATCGGCCCCACACCTTGCACCACAAGTCCAGTGGCTAACGAAATACTAATGCCTATTTTCATAAATGATGGCTTCAAACTCTTTTTCCCCCTCTAGCTTAAATCATGTCATCATTTCGACAATAATCGAGAGTATTATACAAAATTATGATAAACGAAAAATAAACAAAAAAAGAACCCTCGAAATCTAATCGATTCGTCGGTTCTCTTTTTCTTATACTAATTCATCATCTTCTTAATCAACGCTTTGAGCTTAGGATCAGGTGAAGTTCCTAGCTCCTGTTGAAGGGTCTCTTCCAATTGCCCATATCGCCGATAGGCTTCATTCATTCGCCCTAGTTCAATATATAAATGGATGATTTCCTGATGGATATCTTCTCTCAAGGGGTCCAATTTCAATATTCTCTCAAAGTAGTGCAGTGATTGTTGAGGTTCGTTCTGCTCCATGTGAAATCTACCTGCCAGTTCCAGCAGTCCAATAAAATCCTGTTCAAGACGGAGTGTCTTCCCACTGGCCCAATCGTATGATTTTCCTTTGAGAAAGGTTCCCGTATACAATGTTTCCACTAGATTGAACCACGCTGAATTTCTTTTCAAGACATGTCTAATTTGCTTCAACAATCGCTCAAATTCATACAAATCACAATAAACACTGCGTTCATCTATACTAATTTCATTTCTACTCGCCTTTATTACACTAGGACCGATTGCTTTTCGAATATAATATAAGGTAGAGTTCAGATTTTTGAGCGCTTTTTCAGGTTCCAGCCCGCTCCATAAGGTGTCGATAATTTCTTCACGGCTAACGGTTCCTTTACTAACCAAAAAAGCAAACAACTCTTCGGTTTTTGGACTTCTCAACTTAATGGGCTCTCTGTCTTGCGTCCGGCGGTATATCTTTAGTCCATTAAATAAAAGCACTTCCATAACAGGCTGAACCGTCACTCCTCGATTTATTTTTTTGATCTTATCCAGAGTTTTAGTTAATCGCTGAGCAGTTACAGGCTTCAACAGATAATCGACAGCACTCAGTTCGAAGGCTTGCAGTGCGTACTCGTCGTACCCTGTAACAAAAACCACATCAATCGATTCATCTAGTTCATGTAAAAAGGCAGAAAGCTTCATTCCATTCGTGTCAGGCATAGAAATGTCCAAAAATGCAACATCAATCGAATTTCCCTTTACAAATTCATAGGCTTCTGTCGGATCCAGAAAAGTACTGTATACTTCAATCTCACCACTCTGAGACAATATTCTTTTTAACCGCTTAATTGATAGTTCTTCATCATCTACGATAATAGCTCGAAGCATGTGTCAACCTCCTACCCGCTTGCTATGCTGTTTGGGGATGTCAAAAGAAACCCGTGTACCTTTTCCTTCAACACTTTCAATACAAACACTTTTTCCATAAAGAAGTTTGATGCGCTGACTGATATTCCACAGCCCTACGCCTCTTTTATCTACATCTGATCGCATGATCTCCTTCAGCTTGTGTTCGCTCATTCCACATCCATCATCTTCTACAACAAAGCTGACCACAGCAAGATCCGACGACTCTTTCACAGCTATAGTGACCTTTCCTCCGCGTAAATTGGACATCAGTCCATGTCTTATAGCATTTTCCACTAATGGTTGTAAGATCAGTGGAGGAATCCGGCTATCTGAATTTGCGGTTATATCATATTGGACTTGTAATCTCGAACCAAAGCGCACTTTTTCAATATTAACGTAAGCTTTAACCAGTTCTAGCTCACTCTCCAGGGTCGTTAACGAATCCAACTGTTTGAAATCAAAGCTACTTCTCAAATACTGTGATAGCTCCAGTGTTAATTCCTCAGCCTGCTCAGGTTCTTCCACACATAATGCAGCAATTGAATTCAGGGCATTATACAAGAAATGAGGTTTAATCTGAGAACGTAAAAAGGCGATTTCGGCATCTTTTGCCATTTTCACGGAAGCTCTCAATCGGGTCAGACTTTTCACTCGCGCCATTAGCTCCTCCGCTTCAAATGGTTTCCCCACATAATCATTTGCCCCTTTGTCCATGGACAATTTCATATCGGTAATTCTGTTTTTCGCCGTTAACATTAATACAGGGAGCTCAAAGGCAGTGAACCTTTCTCTGATCTTTTGCAGCACCTCATAGCCAGAAATATCAGGCATTGTAATGTCCAGAACAACCAGGAAAAAGTCTGAATTCTTCGATAGCTCATCGAGTGCCAGCTGCCCGCGGTTCACGACAACAATGGGATATCCCTCTAGCTTGAACAAGTTGATCATCGATTGAAGGTTAGCAAAATCATCGTCCACGACCAAGATCGGTTCATTGATTTTACCTTTAATATATACGGGGTACTCCTGACGAGGGAAGACAACCTCTCTATAAGGAAGTGTCTTTTCAACCATTGGACCCGTGATTTGATTAGATAACTTCTCCCAGCGTGGAAGGGTAAAAATAAAAACCGAACCTTTACCTATATTAGATTCCACTCTAATGTTCCCACCATGTAACTCCACTAACTTTTTGGTAATGCTTAGTCCGAGACCTGTTCCACCATGACTATGGATTTCAGCTTCGTCCACCTGCTCATAGGCCATAAAAATACGTTTTTGCATATCCGGCGCAATTCCAATTCCCATATCTGCTACACGAACTTCAACCCATTCATGCATAGCTCTTGCACTAATATGTATTTCACCTTGCTCCGTAAATTTAATCGCATTATCTACCAAGTTGTGCAAAATCTGAATCAGCCGATTGCCATCCGCATGCACCGTAGGGAAATCTGGAGCAACACTGTTTATGAGCAGGATCGACTTTTCTCCGAGCAGGAACGAATGAATACCGATGACAGAATCAACTACAGCTTTCAGATCTAACGTGCTTTTATATAATGTGATATCTCCATGCTTCATTTTAGAATAATCGAGCAATTCGTTTACCATATAAGTTAATCTTCTGCCACTTCCCAAAACGATCGCTAGATTCTGCGCTTGCCTGTCGGTAACTGGACCTTCAACCCCATTAAGAAGTGTAGCGGTAATATTCACTATGGCATTCAATGGTGTTTTCAGCTCATGAGAGGTGTTGGAGAGAAACTCATCTTTAATTTTGTCCAATCCAATTAGCTGGTTTTTCATTTCGTCTATCGTATGATAAGCCTCGAAAAAACGGAGAACAATTAGTACGATCATAATGATATTAAAAGCAACAATGTAGAACTGTCCAAGCCAAAGATTCTCTTTCATCGAAAGCGCAAACAGAATAATGTCTATGGAGTACAGATTAATAGCAAGAATAGCCAAGAACAGCAGCAACGATTTGATCCGATTTACTTCTGCGCTTCTAATATACAGGAGAGCCACTCTAAACAACATCCAAATCAACATCAATTCATATACAAAAATCACATACGAAGAGAAGACCGTGTAAGTACGAATAGGCAGAATCACTACCAGAATTATAAAGCTGCCTAGTATAATCGTTACGGCTTGCGCAAGTTTTAAAGAGATTATGCTTTTCTGCATTTGGTAGAAAAATATAGCCAGAACAATAAAACCCGATATGGAGGTAATATCTTTCACTTTGTATAAGACAATAAACGAAAGGTTTGGGAAAAACAGTAACAGCGAACGTTCTCCAATCAATCCATGATAAATCGCGAGCACCAAACAAATAATAGCAAACACTAATAAGGAGTAGTCCTTCTTACGGTACAACGCAGCCGCTACAAAGCAGATAACAAAAATAAGGGATAACGTTCCCAAAATTGCAACTGTGCTAAATTCACGAGCCATACTCTTCTGCTGGTTCTCCATCATCGCGGCTTCTTCGCCAAAAGTCAGAGATACGGGAATGCCTGCATTTACATATTCATAATTAGACACTTGAATGATGATCTCAACATCACCCTTTTCAGACGAAAACAGCCCAACCTGCGGAATATTCCCCGACTTGTAATCGGCTGTGCTCATAGCTGGCTTTCCATCCTCAATCAGTAGATGTCCATTCGCATATATCGAACTTGAAAAGCGGATGTTCGTTTTTTTTATGGCAAATACACCGTTTACAGGTACATTTTTCAGCACCATCCGATAAGTAGCAGAACCAAATTTAGGTAATGGTTCCCCATCAATCACTTTGCCATTCCACTGTGAAGGGACCTCCATCCATGCTGAAGGAACTGGTTTTTCTGTGTTTGCTCCTATAAAATGCTCAGGCGTTAGCAACTGGTTCCAATAAAATTCCCACTCACCATCTAGTTTGATAATCTCTTGTTCTTGGTAATCCCACGTTGAAAGATCCATACTACCCTTCTGAACTTGCAGGTGATTCGCATGCTGATCGTTGTCTATAAAAACGGATAGCGGTATTGTTGCTATCGAGATGAAAGCGATTAAATAAATAAGTAACGTCCTTTTGAGCATCGTAGGCCCCTTTTCTATGGAGAAGTAAAGCTGCAGCAAACGCTTGGGGCATCGTGCACACTTGGAATAAATAGGATATCAGTAGAATATAAGATAAATGATATATCACGATAAAATAATTCTATAAAATTTTCTGTTTTCCTTCATGTTTCGACAATTCATTGGAATCTTGGTTAGCTATTACCGATTAGTATTAAGTGATTACTCGGTCTATGGGACTATGCTATATTATGCTCTATAGCTTGTTACAAGCAAGTCGTTCGGACTCAGGTGACCTTTTTTTGCTGAATTCTTTGGATTTCGCCATGTTATCGGACTCAGTTGCAGCTATTTGCTCAAAGCCACCTCATTTATGCTCATAAGATTTAATGATCAAAATAGCCTTAATAGCTGCGGTACTGTCCGTAAATAGTCTACTTAACTTCTGTATAGAGAATACGACGAGACAAAACATTTTCAGTGTGCTATATGATCTGAAAAATGGTTATCAGTTCTTTCTTTAACTTACCAAAAAAGAAAGCCATTCAGAGGAATCTCTGAATGGCTTTCTTTTTCTCTGTATATCGGACAAGAGGAATTAAACTTTAGTTCTCTGTTTTACCGAAACGTTCCTTAATCATATCTGCAATTTCCTGAACCTGTGCTTCCACGGCAAGTGGATCATAGGGCCAGAAGCGTTCTCCATCAAGCTTGAACACGCGATTGTTCTTCACGGCATCCAGGGATGACCAAACTGCTGAACCTTCATCCAGTGAACCTCCGTTAGACAAATCCAAAAAGATATAGTCACCTGCGTAATCTGCAAGCTTTTCCTCGGATATCGCTACGGTATCTTTATCCTGATTAATGAGCTCTTTCTGTACAATGGCTGGTGCTTTCAGTCCGAGCTGTTGATAGATGGCCTGTCCACCGCGATTGACACCATCCCCGTTGATATACCATTCTTTGCCGAACAGACTGAAGTTGGAGAAGGTTGTACCTTCCTCGACTAGTCCTTGAATAGACTCCTTGGCGGCCTGCACTTTTACTTCGAATTGGGATAACCAATCTTTGGCTTCCATCTGTTTGTTCAAGATTTCACCAAAAGCCGTGATTTCTTCATGGACATTGTCGTATGTTCCGTAAGGGATGATGAGTGTTGGTGCGATTTTACGATATTGCTCATTCAGTTTCTCATCTCCACCGACAGTAACGATCAGGTCAGGCTGTAATGCCAAAATTTTCTCAACTGATCCCCCGTCAATCCGGCCAATGTCTGCCACGCCCTCAATATGATCAAGCACATATGGGCTTTCCAGCTCATAATCTGGCGCGCCTACAGGCTTGACGCCAAGTGCCAGAAAATCAGCAAGGTAACCTTGCGTAACGATACGTTGAGGATTTACGGGAATTTTAACATCTCCGTTAACTGTCGATATGACCTGTGTTGCTGGTGCGCTGGTCTCTGGTTGTTCTTCTGTTACGGCAGGAGCGGAAGTTTTATTTTCTGTTGTTTCTTCCGCTTGGCCTGAGCAGCCAATAATTCCTATTACGAGTAAAAGGATCATGAGCCCGGCCGACCATTTTGATTTAACCCCTGTCATTCTGCTTCTCCCCAATCAATAATGATTATCTTTCTCAATTAAACCTCCTATGTATCTTAGCTTTTGTACACAAGTATCGTCCATCTCAAAATGTGACCAATTCCATATGGACAAATGTTACCTAGCCTTAACACTATTCTCCCGAATCAGGATATCTACCATAAGTTCAAGTTGCTTCTCCAGAGACAAGGCATCATTACACCAGAATTGCTCCAGCTGGAGAGGGTATATGCGACGATTTCCGTTATTCATAATCTTGCGCCAGCCCGGGCGCTCGCTAAGTGTATCTGGTGAATCGTGATACAGGCCACCTTCATGTGCCGGAAGAACAAGAAACATATGATCTGCTGCATATTCTGCCAATTGATCTTCTTCGATGTATTGATGATTGTCAGGTTCCAGAACATCCCGGAGGATGTTAGGCTGGGGAGTAAGATGAAGTCCATAATACACGTTATAGGCTGCTCTAGCGGTTGCATTCCAGATACAAATGGTGCCGTCTTCCCACAGCTCATATAGACCAACTGTTTCACCAGGTTTAATAAAATCTTTTAGTCGATCAGATTCGGTTCTGGCCCGTGTTATGTAATGTTCGATCCAATCCTCGGCTGCCTGTTCTCGTCCTACAATTCGGCCAATCAGACGAACAGTCTCGAGTCGACCCAGTTGGTTCCAAGGGAGAACAATGACCTGGGATATACGTTCAAGTTGTTCGAGCTTGTGCGGCAAGTAGTACAGATAATCCGGTGCGATGATTAAATCAATCGGTTCAGCGCGTAGCATTTCTTCCACGCCATGTTCATCCAGATCAATTACGTCATGCAACTCATCCTGGATTAATGGAGACAGGGCCCAAGGAAGGAAGGAAGCGGCCACGGGTTTAATGCCGAGGGCAAGCAGATCCCCTGTATACTGAACGGTTGCAATCCGTCTCGCACGTGGCTGTAATCGATACTCACTTGGGCTGATCCCGGTGAATTGCTTAAACTTGCGGCTTAAATATAGACCGTCAGCATAGCCTACCAACAAGGCAATATCATTCAATGTGGCCTGTGTGGATAGGAGGTATTGCTTTGCCTTATCTATCCGAACTCGGGTCAGATGAGCCTGGAAGCTGCGTCCCACCTGTTTTTGAAAAAATCTAGAGAAATAGCTTGCGTTAAATCCGGTCATGCGGGCAATGTCTTCCCGGGTGATATGATCTCCATAGTGATGATTGATATAGTAAATAGCATCCCGAATTACGCTGTCTACCATTTCTGTGGCAGGTTTAACAGCCAGCTTGAACAACTCAAGCAACTCACTCAGCAGAAAATGGGAGCGGGCTTCTTTGGACTGAATGCTGCCTGAACGTTTGTCGGTTAGTTCCTGGATAATGGCAAGAATCCGTAGCCCTTGTGAACTGGTTCCAGTCCTTGATCCATGTGCAGGCAAGTTCTCTGAGGTAAGTTCATAGACACGCTTCTCATGAGTCTCTTTCGTTAATCCGTATTCCAGTAAGCCAATATGATATATCGTGAAGGCAGAAGCCGGAGTATGTATAAGCTCCAGGGAGCATGGGGGATACAGGAAAAGGGTCTGGCCTTTAAGTAAAACGCCATGTACCTGCCCATAGTGGAAGTTCACCGTGGCTGTACAGGTCACCAGCGAAGGCGATTCTATGGGAATAATTCCGGTTTGCTGTGCTGCTTCCCAAGGAATCACTCGGGCATTTGTCAGTACAAGCATAGCTGCAGCCTCCTAGTCGTATGTTCTATCTTGAACATATCATGTATGGACTCGAATAATCAATCTGTGAGAAGAACGTCGACATAAACAGAGGAGTGATGGCAAGGTGACTAATTAACACTTGTTCAACTTAGAATAAATCATAATTTAAAAAAGTCTTGTTACTTCCATCAGAAAATAATAAGACACCTTAGCGTACTCCCGACAGCTGTCTTTATCCGTATACTTTTGGCTGCTCCTCCGTCGCACTCCATACGAGAGCGTGGATTGAGATCATATTAGCAGCAGATCTTAGTAAAGGAGATGCTCAGCAGCAGTTCATGCCGTCCCCCTGTTCCACACGTGCCGGAGCAGCCATACTGATTTACAGAATTCTTATACAAAAACAAATACAAAATAGAGCACCTCAAAAATCATATTCATGTGGTTTTCGGGGTGCTTTTTTGAAGTCGTTACCTTGGAATGGATACAAAAGTTTGCTATTGACTTTACCCTTAGGGGAAGGTGCATAGTGGAATTGAACATTAAATATTAAAGAAATGGAGATGAGATTGTTGCTTTCTATAGGAGAATTCTCGAAGATATGCGAAGTGTCAACCAAAACGCTGCGGTATTATGATGAAATCGGATTAATTCATCCCGATGAGATTAATCCTGAGAACGGTTATAGGTATTATTCCATCAAACAACTATCAAAAATGCTCTTTATCAACCGTTTGAAATCTTATCAATTCTCTCTGGAAGAAATCAAAGCTATTCTGGAATGGGAGGAGGATCAGTTTGAAGAGAAACTTAGTGCAGTCCTTCATCTCAAAAAAAGAGAAATACAAGAGAAACTACGAACTTACGAATATACGTTAAAGCAAATTAATAGTGATGTTCTAAATTTAGAGAATGGAATATCTATGATGTCCTACCTAAATAAGATAGAAGTGCAGCTTGTTGAAACCAAACCAATGCATATTCTTTTCACGCGTCAAATGTTGAGCAGTGATGATTATGCACTCGGATATGGTAACTATTTTAGCAAGCTGTATGAAACCATTGCCACTGAAAAGCTGACCTTGCTGGGCACGCCAATAACCATTTATCACAGCCAAGAATATAATCCTGCCGGGAATGATACAGAGTTTGCCCTACCTATTAAGGAGAATATAAAAGGAACGAGAGAATTATCTGAGGAACTATGTGCGAGGTCGGTTTATAAAGGCCCTTATTCAGAATTGACATCGGTCTATGCGAAGCTCACAGAATGGATAGAAAATGAAGGTTATGAAATGGTGAACTCACCCTATGAAAAATATATAACAGACCCCTCGCAAACTACTGATCCTGAGGATCTTGTTACTGAGGTGTATTTTCCAGTTAAGAAAAGATCGTAGCCGCACTCATCATCACATAAAAATTTGATTAAAGGAGTTATCGATATGCACAAAAACTACTGGCCTACAAAAGACTGGCAAACTTCAGATCCGGCTAGCTTAAAAATGGATGCTGAACAACTTTCAGAACTAGAAGCTAAGATTAAATCCGACTATAGTAATATAAACGGAATTGTAGTGGTGAGCAATGGATATATTGCCTATGAACAATACTTCAATGGCTATGGCCCGGATGATCTGCATCATGTGGCTTCTGTAACGAAAAGCATCTTATCCGCCCTCATTGGTATTGCCATTGATGCCGGATATATCAAGCATGTTGATCAGAAGGTGCTGGATTTTTTCCCTGACTATGTTCCCGACGATGTTGCTTCACACCCGCAAAAACAAGAAATCACGATACGCCATTTGCTCAACATGACCGCTCCCTATGCTTTTGAAGACTGGCATGAACCACTGGAGCAACTCTGTAGGTCGTCCGACTGGGTCAAATTCACACTTGATATCCTTGGCCACCGAGGGAATGTTGGTGATTTTAAATATTCCACCGCAGGGGCGCACTTACTGTCGGCGATCATCACTCGTTGCACAGGAAAAAGTGCCCGTGAATTTGGTAACGAGCAATTATTCAGTCCGATCGGTATGACGGAAATCCCGGATTATGAGATGAAATCATTTGGGTTTGATGATTTATTTGGGGTAAATGTGAAGGGATGGGTGGAAGACTCCAATCGTATCACCACAGGAGGATGGGGACTTACGTTGTCTCCACGCGATATGGCGCGCTTTGGTTTATTATATTTGAACCGCGGAAAATGGGAGAACAATCAGATTATTTCGGAGACATGGATTGAAGATTCAACTGCGATGAACCCTAATCATTATGGTTATTTGTGGTGGCTACGCGAAGAAGATGGGATTTACACTTACTCAGCTTTAGGGGATGGTGGTAATGTCATTTGCTGCATTCCAGAAAAAAAACTTGTCGTAGCTATCGCCTCAGAATTCACACTTCAGCCTCGTGACCGGTGGCCTCTGATTAAGGATTGTATAATTCCGTCTGTAGTAGAGTAAAAAAGTAATGTTAGAAACATGCTGGTTGCCACTTCATTAACATCAAGAAGAGCGACCAGCTATCTACACTCTAAATCGTTTTTACTTCAAGGAAAAATAATATCTCCTTCGTTGCTGCTTACATCAAAAAATCCTACTTTGTGTTTTATAGCCAACTCCCGCATCGCCGTGTAAGCTTCGTCAGCTACGGAATACGCGAACGCCGCATAGATGACGGATGTGCCAAGCGAGTAGTCAGTCAACCGGTTATCCGTTCCGGCCTCCTCCATCGCCTCAAAAATCTCATCCTCTACATTCATATTTGGAAATTGCTCGGACAACTCACTATAAAAGCGTTGCAGCGCCTCCGATAAAACTGATGGATCACTATAGGCACGGTCTTCCGACCACTGCACTTGCTGCTCATACCACTTCATAAACGCTGCTCTCTCTTGCGGTGCTTTAGACGTCTCGAACGCCATCAAATCATAGCTCATTTAAAATCCTCCTCTAACCCACCCTAATCGTGCATTTTCAGTTCCTAAAAAGTTTCGGACTTGAAAAAACTTCAATCATTCACTTCAAGTGGTAATTTAATGAAATGACAATTGTCTTGATTATATATTAAAAATCATCAGATCAATACTATAGAATCACGATACTTATTCACCCATTAAATATCATGTGAACTCTGGTATATCTACAAAAGTAACCACTGGCTCCAATACGCCATGCAATTCAAACAAGATTAGTTCGTTCCCACCTTGACGCAGAAGCGGTGCCGGTATGTAAAGCGTTTTTGTCGGACCCTTCTCCCAGTAGCGACCTAAATTAAAGCCGTTTATAAAAGCTTGACCTTTACTCCATCCGTCCAGCCGCAAAAAAGTATCCTCAGGCTTACTAACTTGAAAACACCCCCGATAGAAAGTGGGCTGCTGACGTTCTTCGCAATCTATCGAAGTGAATGATAATCCTTTAAGATCGGTTAATGGCAAGGAACGAATGGTCCAATCATGCAAAAATTGATAGCCGAGTCTAACGCCACAGGTTATGCCTTTCGGATCACGGAGCAGCGGGCCATAATTTACACGCCCCATGTTCTCCACAAGAATGTCGATTTGCAGTCCCTCAATCGGGATCTCTAGTGAAATTCCTCTCGGATCCCAGCGTTCAACTGTACCGACAAAGCCCCCATTCGCGAATACAAGCGCACGATCGCGTACTTCTTGAAGAACGAGCTCCACATGACTACGCGGTCCACTGATCTTCGTTGAATACAAGATAAATCCATAATCCTGACCCAGTTTCTCCATGGGCTCGGGACATGCTCTACTTTCTGGGTGAGACAAAACGTCTAACTGAGTGAACAGTGGTGCTGCTTCTGTCATCAACACTTTACCATAAGCTTGTGACTTTATTAACGGCGGTAATTCCAGTGGCGGCAACGTCACGTATTTCTCAATTATTTTTCGAGCTGCGTAGAATTTTGCTGTTGGCTTACCAGATTCGTCCAGCAGTGTATCATAATCGTAGCTGGTTACGATGGGCTCATATTTGTCAAAAAGATTTGCCCCATTCATAAATCCAAAATTCGTCCCCCCATGAAACATGTAGAAGTTAACAGAGGCTCCTAGAGCCAGCATTTCATCCAAAGTCTCCGCTACTTCTGATTCGGGGCGGGTATTATGCGGTTTCATCCAGTGGTCAAACCATCCATTCCAGAATTCCATGCACATCAACGGCCCCGTAGGCTGATATTCACGTAATTTAGCAAAGGCTTCCTTTGCCCGTGAACCGAAATTTACTGTGGCGAACACTCCGTCGATCATACCGCCTTGGAGCATATGATCTTCAGCTCCATCTGAGGTGAATAACAGAACATCCATGCCGCGGGCGATCATTCCTTCTCTCAGATACTTCAGGTAAGTCTTATCACTTCCAAAGCTTCCATATTCGTTCTCTACCTGAAGGGCGAGCACAGGTCCACCTTTAGTACTTAACAAAGGTCGCAATCTTGGAAGTAACACATCGAAGTAGGCATCCACCTTAGATAAATAAACCTTATCATTACAACGCAGTTGGATGTTATCGTCTGCAAGTAACCAAGCTGGCAATCCACCAAATTCCCACTCCGCACAAATATAAGGACTTGGCCGCAAAATCACGTGCAATCCGAGCTCTCCGGCGAGCTTAACGAAAGCCTCGATGTCAGCAAAGCCTGCGAAATTGAAGTCCCCTTCCTCTGGTTCGTGTAAATTCCAAGGAATATAGGTTTCAACAGTATTCAATCCGCAAGCCTTCAGCTTCAGCAAACGATCCTGCCAATATTCCGGAACGATCCGGAAATAATGAAGCGCACCAGAAAGCAACCGGATAGGTTGTTCGTCTAATATAAAATGATCCCCTGATATGGATAACTTCCGCATAAAATTTCTCCTCCAACGTTGAGATAGGTTATCTCATTATAAGGAATAAAAATAGCAACCCATATGGACGATTCTAATGAAATATATGGAGAATTCATTGGTTGCTAGAGGCTTTTGTAATGCTATACACTATATCCATAGGGGGGTGGTTACGGATGTCAAAAAGAACTCATATTTGGTTAATTACCACAGATCAAATGCGTGCGGACGCACTAGGTATCGAGAATGCTTCCGTACTGACACCTGAGCTTGACAAGCTTACTTCGGAAGGCACACTCTTCACTGGAGCTTACTGCGCTAGCCCCGTTTGTACGCCCTCACGTTCCTCCATTTTTACTGGAAGGTACCCTCATGTCCATGGTGCTTGGAACATCGGTACCACACTAAAAGAAGACGAACTTACCTTGTGCGATCATTTAAAAAAAGCGGATTATAAAACCATCGGTATAGGAAAGATGCACTTCCGTCCACAAATGAAGGAGGACTTTTCACAAGAATATGAAGATCCTGCTTATCGAGATCGCGGAAGAGCTTCCGATGGAACGTACTACGGATTTGATGAGCATCATATTACTGAAGACAATTGTATCGGGGAATATATGGAGTGGCTTAGGGAACGCAACCCGGAAGTAGCAGAACGATTCAGTAAAGACCGTTTCAGAGCCTCCGATGCTCAACACGATGTGTGGGAGAGCGAAATTCCACCGGAGCTGCATCAGACTTACTGGATTGCTGAACGGAGTATCGATGCTATCCTCGCCCACAAAACCGAGCAACCGTTATTCTTATGGTCCAGTTTCGTTGATCCGCATCATCCCTTTGACCCTCCAAAAGTTTATACGGATATGTACACGAACATTGACATTCCGTCTCCAACCAGAGAAGCTGACGACGTGCTTCTTCGTCCTCCACATTTGCTGCGTCAGAGTCAGGGAGGATATTGGCCTGGTGGCGGTGAAGAGCATTCTCTTGATGAAGCGCATATGAAACGGCTCACTCGAAATTATTATGCGATGATTACCTTCATTGATGAGCAGATCGGACGTATTATAAAAGCTTGGCGTCAAAAAGAAATGTACGATGATGTTGTCATCCTCTTTACCAGCGATCATGGAGAACTGCTCGGTGACCATGGACTAATTTACAAGGGGCCGTGGTTTTATGAAGGGTTAACACGAATCCCGATGATCGTACGCGGTCCTGGGATTGCTTCCGGGCAACGGGTGTCTGCTTTGATGGAACATGTTGATATTGTCCCTACCCTGCTTGAAGCCGCAGGTCTCAAATTCCCCTACGGAATTCAAGGCGTGTCACAGATGGAAGTGCTAGCTGGCAGGGAGTCCCATGTACGTAATTCTGCCCTAACCGCTTATATTGCTCATGATCGCGGCATAAACGCTAAGTGTTTGCGCACTACACGTTATAAGCTAGTTATCTTTGCAGGAGAGACCTACGGTGAATTATATGATCTAAAAGAGGATCCTCATGAAAACCACAATCGTTTTGAAGATCCCGATTATAGTAAAATTCGTCATTCGATGGTAGAAATGCTCGTCCATCGAATGATTCAAGATCAGGACCCTTTGCCAGAACGCCGGAGTAGCTGGTAAATCAAAACACCTATTAAACCCCTTAATATTTCCATAACAGACGAAGGACAAACTGAATGTTCAGATTGCCCTTCGTTTAGATCATTTTCCCAATTCAGATGCCTTTAGAATATGAGAAATTGGACGTCCGGCAATCAATTCTCCGTTGTTTACAAACCCTTCCTCTCGTCCCTCCAGCTCGTGAATAAGACGATCTCTCCATTCATGTATACGCTCGAAATTATCGGTACATCCGATCGCATTAACCTTCTCAAAGGGGTCGGTCACTAGGTTAAAGTATTGCTCTTCGCCTGTCTGAGAATACCAAATGAATTTCTCTCTTCCATCCGTTAAAAAGTGGTGCGACTTTTCTCCATAGGCCTGCTCCCCATGAATATAAGACCGCCACACTGTCTGATCCCCCTTACACAGTGGCAACACACTTTGCCCTTCTACTGTAACTGGTATTTGGATGCCAGCAGCTTCAAGAAACGTTGGCATAATATCGCGAAGTTCTACAATAGAATCGAGCCGGGTACCTGGAAGAAGTCCAAGCGTTTCTCCCGGGTCATACACTAAGAAAGGAATCTTAGCACTCCCTTCATATGGAAGAGACTTGCGGAAATAATGGTGATCCCCCATCATCTCACCATGATCAGAAGTAAATAGAATCAAAGTTTCATTTAAAACTCCATATTCCTGCAGCCCATTGATTAACCTCCCAATTTGGTCGTCAAGATGCGTTATAAGTGCATAATATGCGGCCCGGGCACGATCCAATCTGCGCTTTGGCAAATGAGTGAACGAAGAGGTTGGATCCTTAGCTCCGTTGAAGGCGGCACTCTCATCCACCCAGTCTCCAACAGGAGGATCGGGAAATTCCAAGTCCTTATACATATCTAGATAACATTGTGGCGGATCCAATGGGGAATGCGGGCGAACGAAGGAAGACCATAGGAAAAATGGTTTCCCAGGATCTCTTCTTCGCAAAAAGTCTAGCGACTCGGTTACGCACCAATTCGTGGGATGCATCGCTTCCGGCAAGTGCCAGGGGCGGGCAACCGTTGAGGCGTTGCAATCAAGGCCTAAGTCAGTGATATCCGAATTGGCATTGGTTTGTCTTCGCAGCCATTGTAAATAATCATCCACTTGATCATAGTGTTCATCATATATAACTTGGCTCTTGTCCCGATTGTAATGAAGATATCCATCATGAAGCACTACATTATGGAATCCACATAAATTACGTGCAGGATACACATGCATCTTGCCAACACACTGCGTATGATAACCAGCTTGTGCAAGCTCTCCGGCAATCGTATGGGCGTAATTCCATTCAACCTTATCCTGATACCCCACCCGCCCATGTGATCTTTGGCCCATTCCTGTCATGATGGCAGCCCTGGCGGGAATACAACTGGGGGTAGCTGAGTAAGCGTGTTCAAATAATATCCCTCTTGAAGCAAGAGAATCCAGGTTGGGTGTCTCAACGACGGGATGTCCCATGATGCTCAGGCAATCAAAACGCATCTGATCCACTGTGATAAGCAAAAGGTTTGGCCGTTTTGAGCCATTTTGATGTTCCAGATTAGTGTCAGTCATAACCTCACTCCCTTCTTATACCCCTGCGATGACGGACGGTGTTGCGATCATGTGCCACAAATTCGCACTTATCGCTCTTGGGCCGTCATCGTCAACGAGACCGTCGAACGTCAGTAGCTCTTCTTCTAATTCAGCTATCTGTTCCACTTTCCCTTCGGCATAACTATTGATTCGATGAATAGCCGTCCTAATCCTCTGAAGCATTCCTCCCATACGAAGATCAAAAACATCAAGACCAAACACCTTATTTTCCAGCTCCCATTGCACCCGATAATCATCCATAAATCGACTGGCTAAATCTGATAATTTTGGCAAAGTCACCTTGGAAAAATGAGCCAATCCCTCAACATTTCCTCGATGATAAGCATCACGTATGGAAATCCCTATTTCGCTCTTTATTTCAAGCAAGCGACATAAGCTGGCTTGTACAGAGAATAAGGATTGCCAAGGCAAATTGCGAGTGATCGCCTGTTCGAGCTTTTTCGCACTTTGCTGATAATGCTTCGAATACACGGTAGGAATAACATGTCGATCGAACAAACCACACAAAATATCTTGATAAAGCAAGTATTTAGCCGGATTGATAGAACATCCCCCAGGTGCCGAATTTCCTGGAACCAGGTTGGCCGCATCGAGTGCCATAAAGTCATCATAATTGCCTTGCACGCAGCTACTGAATCTTTCTTTGACATGATTCTCCACGAAACATCCCGTGTAGCACAGCTCCGCCCAAAGTTGAAGGGTAGGAAGAACCGAGAAGACGGAAGCTTCAGCACCGTTATCTCCCCATGCGGTAATCAGCACTTCTTGAATTCCATGCTTAACACAGCTATCATGAGCCAGCAGACTGACTTTGCGGCTGAATTCATTGTTTGGAGCGAAGCCCATCCATTTCCAAGCCCCACCTGCAAATCCGATATGATCATTCAGCTGCTTATGTTTGTGTAACATTCCGTCGTATTTCTCCTGCGTTTCCGAATAGTAATCCCAATAGATCAAAGTAACTTCTTCAGGGATCAGCTTAACAATTTCGGGGCTGATTGGACTTCCAGCATCGTAATATTCTCCAGAACTGGCCAGACGGAAAAACATGTCGCTCCACATCATCGTACGGAAACCATATTTCCTGGCGATTTCCATAACAGTGCTAAAGTGTTTTAACATCAAGGAGGATCGATCTTGGTATCCATGCTTGTCTAGATATTTACCAAGTCCCATCATATGCGCTTCGTCCATCCCAATGTTTATGCGGCGACTGCTTAGATGAGTTTCCATGAAAGCGAACATTCGATCAATTAACTCGTAAGTTCTCGGATCATCAATGAGGAGAATGTCTTGGAAATCCACTAGCGGTGCATGTGCTTGCCATTTCAATGCTTGGCCCAGATGAGCCAGCGTCTGGATACAAGGAACCAATTCTATACCAAATAGCGCGGCATACTGGTCCATCTCCCGAATTTGCTCCCCTGAATATCGACCTCTTAAATAACCGAAATAAGGATACCCCTCAAGTTCGTAGGTGTCTTCCGTATACAGTTGAACCGTTGAATATCCCATAAGCGCTAAACGCCGAATCAATTCCTTATATCCTTCATGGTTAAGAACAGCATTTCGCGAGCAGTCTACCATGAAACCTAGCTGTTCATAAACCGGCATTTCATTAATTTCAACTCTCTCACCACGACGTATATTCTCTAGAAATCGGCTGAGCGCCCTGATCAATTGATGTTCCTGTTCATACGTAATAGTGACCTGAACCTCATCGTAAGATATTCGAATGCCCTTCCCTTGTTTCTTACAATTCACTGGAATCCCTGACCGTTCTATACGAATACTCAATATTCCCGCTACTTCTGAAACAGCTGCTAACTGTTTCTCGGATAACCCTGTCAAGTGAATGCTATGAATCATAGACTTTCCCCTCCTAATCTTATAATAAGTATGCGATCAGTAGCGCCGCACATTCTTGATTCTTCTTCAAATCATTAAACGGAAGATCCGGGCTGTTTCAGCCCGGATCTTCTCTATCCATCAATTATTCAATACCTTGTTCTTTGGCCTTCGCATTTACTTCTTCTATCATTTTATCAAGACCTTTAGCCTTATAATCGTTCAAAATGTTATTCCAGTAACTTTCAACGGGTTCTTTGGAAAGCATAATCTTCAGCAGATCATCATGGTCAAGCACAGTAAATTTATCCTTTGTTGGGGTGGACATATACGTTAACCGGATGTCGTATTCCGGAACCTTCGTATTATTCTGAATCCAATCGATATAATCGACAGCTTCTTTGCGGATCCCTTCATTAGCGATCGTCGGGTTATCCATGTTATAGCTATCTGAAGTTTCATAAGCCACCAAATTCTTTAGAAATCTGCTAGCTGGATACTTCTCATTTAATGAACCCTTTTCAATGACAACCTTCTGCCCATTTTCGATCTTGTAATCGACACCTTCAATGCCATAAGTCAACAGGTCCTTGCCTTCAGGAGACAACACATAATCATAGAGTGCCATTATGCGATCCATCTTTTTATCGTCAACTTTATTGCTGAAATAACTTTCCGACCAGTACGTTTTAAAAATAGCATGTGAGCGTTCACCATCAGGTCCAATAAGTGGCTTGAGTGCCTTTATGCTCTCCATGATATCCTTATCCGGATAAGCTGTTTTCCAGCGTTTTTCATACATATCGCTATTTAAATTTATAAAACCGCCACCGCTTAGAAGAGCAGCTGCTTTGCCGGCTACGAAATTGTCATAAGACTCTGCCGGCTTAACAAGCGCAATGTCTGGATCGATCAAACCTTTTTCGTACATATTCTTCATGTTCTGCAACGCTGGAAGCGCATTTTTCGAAAATACAGCGGGTATAAACTTACCATCCTCTTTGATCCATTTAAAGTCACTGCCGCTTCCATCACTCGTGGCAACCGGGTTACCGTACAACCAGAAGAATCCGCCCAGCATCTTGGTAGTTGTCGTCGTAAGACCGGTAATATGCTTACCTTCCGGATCCGACTTCACGATTGCATCAAGCATAGCTTCAAACTCTTCCCAGGTCTCAGGTTCTTTTGTGATACCAGCTTTTTGAGCAAGATCCCATCGATAGAACACCATACGATCCAGTGCGCTCCAATCGACACTCGGGAACATCCGGCGAGGAACGGTATAATACTTTCCGTCTACACCTAAACCTTTAATGTCCGGCGATTCGAAGTATTTTGCAAGGTTAGGGTACTTAGAAAGCTCCGGAAGTGCTTTGACAACACCTTGTTCAACCCATTTACGCTGATATTGCGTCCCCACAGCGTCGATCGCGAAAATATCAGGCAATTGACCGGAAGCAGCCCACATTTGAATCTTCTGGGTATAGTCATCCCAGGTCATATTGACAGGTTTTAATGTAATGTTGAACTTTTCCAACACTTGTTTGGCGATTGGGTCTTTTTCGATGTTAGCAATTTCAGCATCCGCGTCCCAGAAACCAAGAGAAATGGTCATTGGATCCTTGTAAGGGGTGTCCGTGGAATTAGAAGAATCTGGAGATCCTTCACCATTTGATGCCGCCTGCCCTTTGTCGTTATTGCCTCCACCGCAAGCTGTGAGCACCAAAGCCAATAAAGTTATGCATAATGCCAGTGTCATCATTTTCTTTCTAAGCATGCTTGAAACCTCCCTTTATACTATTTTAGGATAGAATCAATCTATTTAAAATCTTTCTTATCCTTTTATCGAACCTACCATAATCCCTTTATTAAAATGCTTCTGCAGGAACGGATAAACAACAATAATCGGAATACTCGAAACTACAATTGCTGCCATTTGAAGTGCAGGTGTGTATACCTTCCCCGTCTGCTCCTGCTCGGCCATCGTCTGTGCCATTTGACTTAGCAAGGAATTCGAAGTAATGAGTGTCTCCCGTAGATAAATCTGAAGCGGTGCTTTTGCAGCATCACTGATAAAGATCAACGCGTACCACCATTCATTCCATCTTTCCACGGCATAGAACAAAGCAAAGGTCGCCATGAATGGGGCAGAGATTGGAATAATGATTTTGTAAAGGATGTACAGATCATTTGCCCCATCCAGCTTAGCTGACTCTTCCAAACTTTCTGGAATCGTATTGAAATAGTTTTTCATAATGATCAGGTAAAACGTATTGAGACCGGCGGGTATGATCATGACGAATATATTGTTTACGAATCCTAGATCTTTAACGACTAGATAAAAGGGAATTAAACCCCCATTGAAAAACATAGTGAACAAGATCAAACTAAGCATTATGTTTCTTCCCGGCATGCCCCGCTTGGATAATGCGTATGCTCCAGCTACAGAGATCGTCATGCTGAACAACACGCCAAGCGCCGTTACAATGACAGAATTTAAAATTGAAGTCCAAAACTTCATATCCTGAAGCAACAGCTTGTATGCAGACAGGTCAAACGAAAGCGGAAAAATATAAAAGTCACTTTTACTAATCGCTTCGAACTTTGCAACAGAGATAATAAGAACATTATAGAAGGGAAAAAATGTTACTAGTGCTAGAAGCCCCAGAACTACGAATGCGACGATATCGAAGACACTCCATTTTTTCCCCTTTTTAACCGTTGTGTCGCTCACTTCCTTCTCCCCTTTTCCTGCAAATTAATACAGTCCTTCCTCACCCATTTTCTTAGCGAACGAATTGGCCGCCCATAAAAGAATCAGGCTGATAATGGACTTGACGACACCCACGGCAGTCATATATCCAAAGTCGCCCCCTATCGTGAATGAAGTCCGATAAATGTATGTATCGATCGTGTCGGCAACCGAATATACCGGTGAACTATACAGATTGAATATTTGCTCGAAGCTCGAACCTTGGGTTAGTAGTTGTCCAACTTGAAGGATTAGCAGGACTGCGACTGTACTCTTCAGTCCCGGCCATGCGATGTTTAGCAAACGGCGAAACCGGTTCGCTCCGTCCACTTCCGCCGCTTCAAACAGCTCAGGATTGATTCCTGCAAGCGCCGCTAAGTAAATGATTGAATCCCAGCCGATCTCTCGCCACACATGTGTGATATACAAAACGGGTCTAAATGCACTTTCATCTACAAGCGGAGAATTTGGATCCCCGCCAAATAACATGATGATCTGGTTATAAATCCCGTCCTTGCTTAAAATATTGATGATAATCCCCGACAGTACAACCCATGATATAAAATGCGGGAACGTCAGGATCGTCTGAAAAAACCGCTTCATTTTTGTCCTGGAAAACTCATATAAAACAATCGCCAGGATAATGGGCATCGGGAAATGAGTGATCAACTTCATCAAGCTGATAATGACCGTATTCCAAAATGCCCTTCGAAAATCGGGATCGGTCAACAGCGTTTGAAAATTTTCTAAGCCTAACCAGGGACTTCCCAGGATCCCCTTACTGTAATCAAATGATTTAAATGCTAACGTTACACCGTACATGGGAGCATAGCTGAAGAGGGCGTACCAGATTAACACCGGTAGAACCATGAGGTAAAAATACTTGTAATGTAAAATCGTTTTTCCTAAGCTTTGCTTAGGAGCATTAGTCTTTAAGCTTCGCTTAGGCGTACGAGCGGTTACAGAATCAGCCAATCTTCTCCCCACCTTTCTGTATGAGATTGTTTATGCTTGTAAGCGGTTTATATGGTAAATTATATCGGGAGTGTAAATTATCTTGTATAGAGGATACACCTCCGGTCATGTGGATTTTTCACACCTTAGTGCGTGACCTTCCTGTGACACGTAATATCGGACATAGTGAGCGTAAGATAGTCCATACCCCCCTTGATCCACAATCGCTAGGATTAATCTAAGAGCTCCATATAGAAAGGGGGATTCACTTATGCGTTCAGTAATTATTGCAGATGATGAGAAGTGGATTGTAGAGGGAATTAAAGCAGGAGTGAATTGGAAGAAATACGGCTTTGAAGTCATCGACGATGCCGAAAACGGGCAAGAAGCCCTGCAATTAATTCAATCGCTTCGCCCCACCCTTGTTCTAACAGATATTAAAATGCCTGTAATGAATGGACTTGAGCTCATTCAACGTGGCAAAGCTATCGCTCCTGATACAATCTTTATCGTACTTAGTGGACATGCAGAGTTTGCTTATGCACAAAAAGCGATGAATTATGGTACGTTCGGATATTGCCTGAAACCTTTTGAAATCGAAGAAATTGAAGGAATGCTCAACCGAATAGCCCAGCAGCACGAATCGAAGGTGGTTAAAGAAAGCCCTGTCCACGACTTCGAACTATATGAAGCGGTTTGTTCCGGAGATCTCGAACGAATTAGCTTATGGTTGGATGAGAAGAGAATTCCTTTGTCAAAGGATACGCCACATATCCCCATTGTTATCCAAGGGTTAAGTTCACCTGTAGATGTCGGCCAGTTCTCTCCCCTGGTCTTCCCGATGAGCCGCCGTCGGTTTGGCTACTTATTGGAAGAGTGCCAATACGAAGTCTTCCTTCGGGGTCTTGAATATACAGAGGTTTTACAAGAGTGCGGGGTTGGAATTGGTTCTCCTATTTCGGATATACACCAACTGGATGCGGCTTTAGAATCCGCCTCTCATGCTGCATTCAGCATGTTCGCAACGGGAATGCCAGGATGTTATCGGTTTATTCAGCAACAGGAAATACCGATCGATGAGAAGCTCAAAGAGATTTCCCGGATTCTTCATAATAAAGACCGGCTCGGTTTTATAGCAGCCATGGAATCGTTAAAGAAATTATTCAAAGAGGGAACGTTTACCATTAAAGAAGCCTATTTGCTCTACACATCGATCCTGTACTTATTTCCTCGGGAAGGGACTCGGGTTAACGGCCGTTTTTTTGAAGGATATGAACAGCTCTATTATAGATACGGTACGGCTGAAGCTATGATCGATGATTTGATTCTTATGACGCTAGATATTTTTATGAACAGAAACGAAACTGATATTTCACGAATTTCAAACAACAAAGTCAAAGAGATCATGTTGTACATCCACAACCATTTTAATCAAGAAATCTCGATTCAATATTTAGCGAATCAGTTTTTCTTAAGTCCAAATTACTTATGCCAATTATTCAAGAAAGAAGTCGGCGAGACCATCATCGAACATATCAGTCGTTTAAGGATTGAATACGCTTGTAAAATACTGGTCGAGACGAACCTTTCCATTTACCAAATCGGCGAGAAATGCGGTTTTCAGGATTATTTCTATTTCACGCGAATTTTTAAGCGGCATCTCAAGATGACACCAACGCAATATAGGGAACAAAACAATGAAGACATTTAAGAGACTATCCATCCGTACTCAGGTTTTGCTATTCGGGTTGTTTATTGTTGCTATTATCCCAATCATCGTCTCTAGGGTATACCAACTATCAAGCGAGACCATCATTAATCAAAATACGCAATACAATACAGAGCTTGTCTCCCTTCTCAAGCAACGGATTTCTAACAACTATGCCAACGTTTCTTCCATGATGATGAATGTAGGGTACGATTCGACCGTCCAAAAGTTCCTAGTCGAGAATGATAAGCTTCGAGGCTACGACCTATCCCAAAAGGTAGAGGGGCTATTGAGTATCGCGCGAAATATGAATACAGACATCTTAGATATTATTGTTATCGGTAGCTCTAACACACGTATTTCATTAGCGGGAAGAACAAAATATGCTGTCGATCTTATGAAGACGGCTGGGGATGATGGAATCGTTCATTATCGCGGATACAGTCCTCCAGACAAGGTCATCGACAAGAGAAAATTACTGTTCGGGATGAACATCTTTGCTTCTGGTGACACGTCCCTATATGGCGAAAAAATCGGCTACATCGCAGTTATTGTGGATATGAAGGCTATTCAAACTGAAATTTCAGAGTACCCTCGATTGGTCGGAACCAGCTTTTTTATGATGGATGATAAAGGGCTGATCTACTCAAATAGTGATGAACCGGAGGACATGCTCCAGCAGTTTCAAACTCGGGCAACTGGAAGGGATGGAGAGTCAATCGTTGAAACAGTTAACGGAAAGAAATATGCTATTCAGTCCTTTATCTTACCGGAGATCTCTGGAAAAATCATAACCGCTGTTCCTGTCCATAATTTAATGAAAGAACTGGAGAAATTAAAGAAGGTCAGCTATGCTCTTCTAGCATTAATCTTGTTGGTCGTCTCTATTCCCTACTCTGTGCTCATGATGAATCTCTTAAGACCATTGTCTAGGCTTATGCGCTATATGAATCAATTAAAAGGCGGAAGTCTAGGAATATTGAACAACAAGGTCGATTTAAAAGGCTATGCTGAAATTGAAATCATCTCTCGGCAGTTCAACGATATGACAACGCGGATTCACGATTTGACGGACCAATTAATCGATGCAAACACCCAGCTTTACCAGACAGATCTGGAAAAACAACGTGCCGAATACTCGTATTTGCAAAGTCAAATTAATCCCCATTTCTTAAGCAATACTTTAGATACAATCAAGGGCGTTGCGATCGTAAAAGGAAATCGGGAGATTTATGAAATGACTACCGCCTTAAGCACAATGCTCAAGTATAGCATCAAAGGCAAAGAGGAGGTCACTCTTGGGGAAGAGCTGAAAATCGCAGAATCTTGTGTGAGGATTTACCAAGGCCGTTTCCCTGACAAATTCAGTTACAAACTGTTCTGTCCACCTGAATGGTTACACATTCCCGTACCTAAAATGATCCTTCAACCTATTGTCGAAAATGCACTTGGTCATGGGCTTGAGGCTCAAGGTCAGGGAGTCTTGCTGATCACAGTAGAGAAAAGCGAAGCGGGACTGCTTGAAATCGCTGTAGAAGATAATGGGGTTGGCATCGTTGCTGCGAGACTGGAACAGCTAACCGAGCTGCTTGCTGGTAAGAACATAGAGTCCGGCGATCATATCGGGCTCCTAAACGTCAATAACCGTCTAAATCTTAAGTACGGTGATCCCTGCGGCGTTCTGCTGTACAGTAAGGAAGGTAGCGGGACGAAGACCGTTTTGAGGCTTCCCGGGGCTTTAATTGATCAGCAAGAAGCCAGAGAGTAAAAAAGGAGGTTGCCCATTCAGGGGCAGCCTCCTTTCCATTTGTCTTTCTTTTCTCATTCAAAGGGACAGCGCTAAGCATCCTGTGAGGATGAGCTCACATATCCTTTCGCATGATAGGGTCCACCTTCCATAAGTACCGTCCATAATGGATCGATATCACAGTCCATGGAGCTCATCATGTTGTCATGCCATTCATTCAACAGATAGACAGCCTTCATACAAATGTCTTTACGCACTTCGGCGAGATTATGTTGTTCATAAGGATCATGCTTCAAATCAAACAACATTTCTTTCGGAAATCCATGGTGTCCGTCATGATAGGTGCGTATATATAACCAATCCTCAAATCGGATGCTGCGTTGACACACATGCGCGCATTGTGAGATTACGAGATACTCACGCCCTCCTGAAAGTCCCTCCAGAATGGTATCAGCATAACTTTCACCATCCCAAGAAGGTGCCCCTTTCAAATTCAAAAGGCTTGCTAATGTCGGTCCGAGATCAAGGTGATAATGTAGTCCATCCTCCACGATTCCCTTCTTGCCCCCTGGCCAGCGGATAATCATCGGAATGCGGCAAGTCGCCTCGTCTGCTGTGCCGTGCTCGGAGTAAATCCCTAGCTCGCCCAGGCTCTCTCCGTGATCCGCTGAGATCAAAATAGCTGTATCTTCCATCACGCCAAGTTCTCTCAGCTTGGAAAAGACTTGCCCGAGATGTTCGTCCAGATATTTAACTCCAGCATCATAGTTGTCAAAGATAACACGCAGGTCGTCATGGTTCTTTATCTCCTGATTGTGCCTGAAATGCTGTTGGTAATGTGATTTAGCAAGCGCATTCATATCCTCGATACTGTGCTGTCCCTTCTTCTTTCGGTGAAGCTCAAACACCTCTTCAGTGATCCACTCAGGTAAAGGGTCCTTCTCGAACGGATTACCATAGCTCCTGGGTGTACGATAAGGTGTATGGGGATCCCAGAAATTCAGGTGCAGAAACCAATGCTCGGACTCCCCATTATCCTCAAGCCATTTAAGTGCCACTGGGAGCACCTGTTCTGCAGTCTCATGTCCCCTTCCGCCAACATTGAACACTTCTTGAAAACCGGCATTAAAGGTCCAGGCTGAATGTCGTTCGGCGAAGGTGCTGATCGACGCGGTTTTCATGGCCGCTTGCCTTAATATAGCTGGAAGACTTTCCATTCCCAGCCGGTCATTAAATTCGCGCTTCGCCCCTTCTCTACGCATATCAGCAGCGGTCCCGCCATGTCCTACAATCCCATTATGAATGCCAAATCGTCCCGATATTAAAGCAGAACGGGACGGTAGACACGGCGCATCTGAACAATAATAGTTGGTAAAGGTGACACCTTCTTTAGCGATTGAATCGATATTCGGGGAGGTATTCCGCTGATAGCCATAACATCCCAGATGGTCCGGGCGAAGCGAATCCAAATCCAAATACAAGATTCTCATGAGTTATACCCTGCCTTTCCTTTTCATCGAAATGGTTACGCATCGATTCGGGCAGTTCAGAATGATCTGCTCATGCTTATAGAGTATATGAATATGGTAAGCTCCGCTATGGAGTAACGATGTTTGTTTTTGTATATTCGATACTTTTTCGGTACTCTGCCGGACCCTTGCCGTATTCGCCACGAAATACCTTACTGAAATGCGAAGCATCATAATAACCACATCTCTGGGAGATATGCTCGATGGTATAATCCGTATACTCCAACATTTGTTTAGCTTGCTGCAGCCGCAATTTTCGTAGCATTTGCATAGGTGTCAATTTATATATTTTCTGAAACGCCCGGCTAAAATAAACAGGATTCATATGATAGAGCTTGGAAAGCTCCTCTCTACTAATCTCCTGATCAAGTCTCTCCTCCATATACTGCAACGCCTCGTTAAAACGGTCGGTGACATAGGGGTCTCGAGATGAGCGGCGCCCGCCAAGCTTGGTGCTCTCCATAATTTCATAAAGGAGAAAAAATGCCAATGAACCGACCTGAACATTTCTGAAATCATCCTCCTCCTGCAACCACAGGCTCCGCATCTCGTCAAACCTTCGCTCATATTCGCTTCGATCCCGGACCCGAATCACCTTGCCTAGCGGGAATAACTTAAAAAAATCATTTCCGTCTTTAACTTTAGCGTTAATATTAAACAGATAATGTACACCATCCGTTTTGGAAATCACATTAAAAGGCTCGTTAGGACGGTGGATCATCACGTCTCCGGCAGATGCAACATATTCTCCCTCGGAGGATGTCGTCAATACCTCACCTTTTTGGATATAGGAGACGGTATAACAAGACTGGACGTAATCGAATATAACCCGCTTCTGATATTGAATTTTTATGACGTCCAGCACGGTGATATCAAACTGACTATGAATGATAGAGGACAAAGAAGTTCCTCCTTCTAATGTAGTAGTCTTTATGTATTCTCAACCGGTATAATCAGCCGCACATCGAAAGCCAATATTTCCTGCAGAGCTGTCTGGTGTATTTTTGCTCCTGGCCGCCACCCGATAACGGTTACAATAAGATTTATGGCACAAATACGATCCTCCGCGCATCGACCTTGCTACACCACTTACAGGGCCTCTCGGATTCTCGGATTCGGAAGTTAAATGATAGGCCTTAGTAAACCAATCCTCGCACCATTCCCACACGTTCCCTGACATATTATAAAGACCATATCCGTTAGGTAGATAGGATTTTACTGGTGCCGTACCTGCATAACCGTCACTGGCATGATTTTTATCAGGGAACTTTCCTTGCCAAATATTGCAACGATGTTCTCCGCCCGGTTTTAATTCGTCCCCCCAAGGATATCGTTTCTGAACTAGTCCTCCTCGTGCAGCATACTCCCACTCCGCTTCCGTCGGCAGACGTTTGCCAGCCCAGTGACAATAAGCATCAGCATCAGCCCATGATATGTGGATCACCGGATGATCATGGCGTTCATCTACATGGGAATCCGGACCTTCCGGATGACACCAATTCGCTCCCTCTACCACCCACCACCAGGGGGTTTGAGTAGCTACTTGGGTCACCTTTTTCCCTGTCTCCATGGAAACAAAAGAATGAAACACATAAGACCAGCCGAAACGCTCCGCATCTGTAACGTAGTTTGTTTCCTTGATAAAAGCAGCAAACTGCTTATTCGTAACTGCCCTTGCATCAATCAAAAAGGTAGATAAGGTAACATTCCTAGCGGGCCCTTCTCCGTCTTCGGGGAACCCCTCTTTGTCATCCGTCCCCATAAGAAAAGTACCTCCAGGAATAAGGATCATGTCCGAGAAATCTGTATCCCCTTCTGGTCTTTGGATAGTTGTGTTCTCCTTACAAACATCATCGATGGAACCTTGTTTCTCAACTTGATTTCGACTAGCTGAACAGCAAGCCCGTATATTCTCTGACATGTATTACCTCCAATCCGGGATCGTCCCGGCTCTGTCTAAAAAAAAGCTACACCAAGAATGCCAGAGGCAACAATAATGGTGAGCGGATGCAGCTTATATTTCATTAAACCATAAAGTGCAGCGAATACAATGATCAACGTGCCAATGGTTTGCCAAGTAACGAAGGCGTGTTCCACGCTATTTAAACCAAACCGAATCGCAGCATAGGCAATCAAACCCGTAATCACTGGTCGCAACCCATAAAATAACGTTTTAATCCATTGACTGTCCCTCACCCGATAAAAAAAGATGGAAATAAAAATGATGATGATTAATGAAGGCAGAACCATGCCTAATGTGGACACAATCGCTCCTTCAATTCCAGCTACACGATATCCAATCAAGGTTGCACTGTTAGTTGCAACAGGGCCCGGTGACATCCCTGCGATGGAAACTACCTCTTGAAATTCCCTTTCAGATAACCAACCACCAGCCATAGCTTCATGCTGAATCATCGGAATGATGGCGTACCCTCCCCCAAAGGAGAGCAGTCCAATTTTTATAAAGATAAAAAATAAATTCCAAATCACATCGCTTCCCCCTAGATGTAATACTCCGGATAATTCGACTCTTCATCTGAATCATTCAAGGAATCCTTCTCTGTCCGAACTTGGAGCCCAAAGAGCTGTTTGATTGGCATATATACAAACCCGATAATCAATCCAGCTGCGATCACGTAAATGGGATTGATTCCGGAAACTAATAAAACAATCGGTATAATTAGCGCCGTAACAGCCGTAGTCTTGTCAAATATAGCGTTCTTGGCCATTCGATATGCTGCTACTAGGATCAAGGCAATAACAGCACCATGAATCCCCTTCATGGCGGCAATAACTTTTGGTTGGTCGGCCAGAAGTGAGTAAACGGCGCTAAGCAAACAAACAATGATAAAGGTTGGAATCGTAATCCCAGCGATTGCAGCAATCGCACCCTTCACACCAGCAAGTCGATAACCAATGAATGCCGCCGCATTTACTCCTACCCCACCTGGTGCTGCGCCAGCTAAAGATAAAATTTCATCCATCTCCTCTTCAGCTAGCCATTTCCGTTTAGTGGAAATTTCCCGTTCGATCATAGGGATCATCGCATAACCTCCCCCGAAAGTAACGGGACCGATTCGAACAAAAACCCAAAACAACTGGAGCAATAGACTTATCCTTAGGTCTGTATTCGTCATCGCATTTGTTTTCATAGTTGTTCTCATGGACTCCACCCTTATATTTTCTGTCGTAATTTCATTATATCACTTTTTCCCAAAATGGAATTAAGTTTTTTGAACGGTAAAATACATTCTTTGGGTTATGCGTTATACTATATTAATGTTAATAAATACAAACTTTATTAAAACCGATCTTACTAGTTCACCCTATATATAGCTTGGAGGTATATCGTGGAAAAGCGCTCGACACACATTCCATCCCCAAAGAAACTCCTATACGACCGAATCGCCGAACAAGGCACAGTTTCCAAGTTAGATCTTCTACAAACATTTTCACTTACCAAAAGCACAATGACCCGAATATTAGATGAAATGACGGAAGAAGGCTTGCTGATAGAATGCGGATTCGGGGAATCTAGCGGAGGCAGAAGACCTATTTTATACCAGATCAATCCTTCCTACGGTTACATCATCGGTTTAGAGATTTCCAGGCTGTATTCTTCCCTTGGTTTATTTGATATGCAAATGAACCCAAAATCAATTGTTCACTGGAGAATGGATCAGGCATTCACACCTGAAAGATTTATGGATCATGTAAGTAGTCAAATACGCGCTTTCCTCAGGGATCATCAGTTAGTGGACAGTCAAATTATTGGCATAGGAATTGGAGCCGTGGGACCGCTTGACCGGGATAATGGTTTTATCTTAAAACCGCTACACTTCCCTTCTTCTGGCTGGAACAATCTCCCTATTTGCAAATTGGTGGAGGAACGAACGGGCTTCAAAGCTCTGCTCGACAATGGTGCCAATTCCGCACTCCTTGGAGAACGATGGTCCATCCGTCACGCTAACATTCAACATATGCTCTATGTTCATGCTGGAGCAGGGCTCCGCTATGCGATGATGTCGCATGGAAGTATTGTTCATGGCACGATGGATATGGAAGATGCCATTGGTCAAATGATCATCCAGACAGACGGACCCCGATTAAATAATGAAGGGAATTACGGAGCTTTAGAAGCATTCGTTTCTGTGCAGGCGCTCGAACAAAGTGCACGTTCAGAGGCAAAGATGGACAAAGATCTGATCCTCCAAAGATACAAAGTATCGCCGGAGAAGCTGACTTATGATGTATTGGTACAAGCCTTTAGAGAGGGTAATCCACACGCCCGTGAATTATTTACCCAAGCCGCCATTCACTTCGGTATTGGCCTCGCCAACGTTATTAACCTGTTTCATCCTGGAACCATCATTCTAGGTGGTGCGCTCATCCACTCTCACGAATTGTTTTTCCAAACGGCGGTTGAAGTGGCACAGCGAAACATTTACCGTTATCCTGAATACCAACCTCATTTCTCCCTGGGTACATTAAAAGAAGAAGCTGTGGTGACTGGTGCGGCTATTATGGTGAGAAACCAAATGATTCTTTAACATATCAAAAAGGTTGTTTCACAACAATTTGCATGATTGTTGGAACAACCTTTTTTAAAAATTTTAGCTATAGTGGTTGACAGCAACTCTTAAATTTTTTCCCGCTTCCGCAGAGACATGGATCATTTCTACCTGGAAGTAGTTTGGCACTTTTCCTGAACGCCAGCATCTGCTCAGATTTAAGTCGGTTTGCTAGCAGTATCATTCGTTCATAGGCATATGAGTAGAATATTTTATAGCTACTGCAGAAATAATCAACCTCAGTACGATCATGAACATCAAGCCAATTCCGGTTGCGTGGGCATCCCCCATTGCAAAAGCTAAGATATTCACACTTATAGCATGATTCATTCATATTGGGTTTCATTAACAAAAAGTCATCATATATAGGGCTGGTAAGCAGTGCTTCAAGGTCGGTATAGCCGATATTTCCTAACCTGTGCTCTTCATCAATAAAGAAATCGCAAGGATAAGCATCCCCGTTGGTTTCAAGCACCATCATCTTCGGACAGCATGAGCTGTGAACGCACAACTCTGCCTCCCGATGCATGAATACTAGAAGCATATTCTCAAAAATACGAATGGGAAGCTCTGGATACCCCTCGTTGTACCACAGATCAAATGTACGGCATAAAAAGACTCCGTATTGTTCAGGTGTAATTCGAAAGCGGCCAGGCATATCACTCTTCTGTGAAACAAAATCCATGCAAGGGATAAACTGAACATAGGGAAATTTTTGTTCTTGGTAAAATGCCATCAAATCGTCCGGTTTCGTTACGTTATCTTCATGGATCACCGTCAGAATACTATAGTCCACACCCTCATTCTGTAAATGGCGAACCCCACGCATAACTAGATCATAACTACCTTTCCCCGAGCCCGTTATACGATGCGCATCATGAATGGGCTCAGGACCGTCCACACTAATCCCAACCAAAAAGTTATACCGTTTAAAAAATTCCGCCCATTTCTCGTTAATAAGCGTTCCGTTGGTCTGCAGCGCATTACTAATCATTGTATGAGGTGGAGCGTACTTAGCTTGGAGTGAAATCACGCGTTCAAAATACGGAAGTCCGGCCAATAGCGGCTCCCCTCCCTGCCAAGAAAAAGTCGCTATACCTGATGATCTTTTCATGTACTGAGCGATAAATCGCTCCAGAAGATCCATATCCATCACCCGGATCGGTTGCCGAGGATGCCCCCCTGCTGTGCTGTAGTAGCAATAATCACAGGCTAGATTACAATCCTCTGAGACGGTTTTCCACATGACATTAAGGGTTTGTGGCCTTGTGGTCTGCATGCATGTTGCCATACGAGTCTGCCCCTCCTATGTATATACTATCTTTGTTAAAGCGATTTCCTATGTCATCAATTAAATCATAGGATGCAAATCATCAATGAGTAAAACATCACAGTTAATCGAATAATTGGACATAAAAAACACCTCCCCATAAACTAATGAGAGTGCAGTATATTTGAGAATGGGATTCGTTTGATTACAGTATTTTAGCGAAAAAAATAGCCAGTCGCTGAATTTCCAGCGACTGGCTATTTAAACTTGTTAGGTACTTTAATCCCAAATTACAAACGGGGTCAGTTCCGTTTCGGGGACTTTAAATACTAATGTTGTTTCATGTTGTACGGACGTATTCCTTATTTGCTGTTTCCAACATTGATTTCCAATCTGCAAACTTCGTCTCTCTTGCTACATGACGATCAAAAAGTTCATCAGGTATGTCAGCAACATCTTCTTCTGTCTTTACTTGAAAGTTCCCTTTGATTAAAAATTCATCAAAACTCATCCAATTCGAATATTTTTTCATAAACTCTTCATTAAACAGCTTTTCAAAAGATATTTCATTGGGATCTTCTTGATTCATTTTTTGACCTTGAAGTTCATTCATTAATTCTTCCATGGTCATTGGTTTTTGTCTTCTCAAATTACCACTCCTAATTTTCTATTATGGTTTCTGATGATTATGTTAATCTATAAATCACACGAATCCTAATCTTAACATAATTCCAACGATTTCACCTTCGATTTTCATTTTAATACGTAAATGATAAGCTAACTATCCCAAATATAGCAATAAGCCTCCCTTATTCATATAAGGAAGACCTATTAATATTATACCTTCTAGGACAATTTCACCAAGCTGTAGTTTTTCTTACCCTTACGGATAATGATAAACCGGCCACCGATCGCTTCATTTGCTGTAACTTCAAATGCTACATCGCTAACTTTTTCACCGTTCATGGAAATTGCGCCTTTGGTGATATCTTCACGCGCTTGACGCTTAGATGGCTCGATCCCGAGATCAACCAACCACTCTACGATGTTTTTGGATTCCAGTGTAGTTTCGTAAGTCGGCATTTCCTTGAAGCCTTGCTCGATCTCATCAGCTGTTAGGGATTTGATATCTCCACTGAACAGAGCAGCAGTAATACGTTTCGCCTGCTCCAGCAATTCTTCACCATGCACGAATCTGGTCATTTCTTCAGCTAGTGTTTTTTGAGCCTCACGTTTATGTGGTTCAGACTGTACTTTTTCTGCAAGTGCATCAATTTGTTCTTTAGAAAGGAATGTGAAGTACTTCAAGTATTTCACAACATCACGGTCATCCGTATTCGCCCAGAACTGGTAGAACTCAAACGCAGTCGTTTTGTTCGGGTCCAGCCAGATTGCTCCACCAGCTGATTTACCAAATTTCGTGCCATCGGATTTCAGCATAAGCGGGATAGTAAGACCGAAGGCTATAGCTTCAGATCCTTCTTTTCTACGGATCAAATCCAGTCCACTTGTAATGTTGCCCCATTGATCAGAGCCACCAATTTGCAGCTGCACATCTTCATGCTGGTACAAATGCAGGTAATCTAGGGATTGCAGGATTTGGTAGGAGAATTCCGTAAAGGAAATTCCGCTGTCCAATCTGCTCGCTACAACATCCTTGGCAAGCATCGAATTGATGCTGAAGTTCTTACCATAGTCACGCAAAAACTCAATAACATTGATTTTATGCGTCCAATCATAGTTGTTCACCATGCGAATTTGATTGTCGCCATCGGTTACGAACAGTTTTTTCATTTGTGCCGTAAGTGCATCCACGTTCGCTTGAACTTGCTCCAGTGTCTGCAAAGAGCGTTCAGACTGGCGTCCACTTGGATCACCAATCGTACCTGTTGCACCGCCAATTAGAATAACCGGACGATGTCCTGCAAGCTGGAATCTTTTGAGTACCATAAACGGAATCAAGTGACCAATATGCATACTGTCACCCGTCGGGTCTACACCGCAGTACACTGAAACGGATTTCTTGTTGGTCAATTCTCTAAGCCCTTCGGCATCGGTTTGTTGATTGATGGCATCGCGCCATTCTAGTTCGTCGATAATATTCATTGCCTAACACCCCTTAAATTAGTAGATATCCTATAACGAATCATCAGTCCGCCAAGCAAATATAAGGATAATTGATGAAGCGAAACCTATAAATCCCTATATTTAAAAACAAAAAAATCGCCCCCTTGTCTATTGTAGACATAGGGACGATTGAATAACCGTGTTACCACCCAGATTGCACCAATGAAACGCTAATGCTAAAACACAGCCTTGATGCCACTCGTGACGAGATATCGTTCGCCATTCCGCTCGGTGTTAGCCGAGATACTCCAAAGTGTAATTCGTACTCTTAGTGTGTACCGGGTTTCATCAACCCCCGGCTTTCTGGAACAGGGACTAAGCTACTACTGGGCTTCTTCAACGTATATCGTATATAAGATTACAGCCAGTATAGTGAAATAATTCTTCAATGTCAACATCTTAAGCTGAGAATGCTGAGTCACACTCCTGCTGTGATGCACTACTAGGCATTGCCTATTTTTTTCTGTTACAATTACGAAAAAAGAGGTGAACGACTCCGTATGCTTGATCCAATCGATAATCATATTTTAGAACGCCTAACTCAAAACAGCAGAATCTCCTACACCGATCTAGCTAAAGAAGTTAATTTATCAAGTGTAGCGGTTAAGGATCGTATTGACCGGCTCGTCAATCAAGGAATTATTGAGCAATTCTCAATCGTCATTAACGCAGAAAAGCTAGGAAAGAAAATTTCCGCATATTTGGAGCTTGAAGTAGAGCCTTCTCATTTAAATCATATAGTCGGGATCTTGAAAGAAAATGAACGCGTAGCCGTACTTTATGAAATGACAGGGCCTTGCATCCTTCACATTCATATTCTAGTTGAGAACCTTGAAGAGATGGAACGGTTTATGCATGAATCCATCTACTGTCTGGACGGTCTAGTCCGTGTAGAAAACCAAATCTTATTAAAGCGCCATAAAAATCAGGACGGTCTAAATATATAAAAAAAGAACCGACTTTATAAAGACGGTTCTCCTCTGGTTTGGATCTTATAATGATTAAGAAATGATTGCTAATTATACTAATTCACCTACTCTGTTTTAGATAACTTAGCTTTATAAAATTTCGCGAAATATTCACTGACCTGAGTCTTCTCTTTTACAACTTCTATTGGAGCAACGAGCTTAACGACCTCTCCATTATACATTCCTGTCGTCGCCCCGACTTTCATCTCTAGAACATTATTATTGTAGCTTATAGTTACTGTCTGAGTAGCCGGTTTCCAGCTCACCTTCGCACCAAAGCTTTCAAAGCTGCTACGTAATCCCACTGCCTTGCGCTCCGAATCACCGAATTGGCCTTTATCGATCAAAGCATGCACGCCCCAATTACCATCCACCACCTGTGTAATTCCGAAATCCGCGGACACAGACATCAGTGAGTACGCTTCATCCTCACTCAAATCCATTCCACCCATTAAAAAATCTTTCGTTTTATGAGCAGCATCCTTCATCGCTTTGTCGATGGAAGAGTTTTTGAAGATATCTGTTTGTGCACTTGCTCCGAGAGCCTCCAAATAATTCGCATAACTGAAGCCATGCACAACCCATTCGTACTCATTTTCAAGTAATGGGAAACTTAACCCATTCAATTTTTTGTTAAGCGTTGCTTTTTTATGAAGAATGACTTGTATATCACCAGTGACCGATGTCTCGATAGCCGTTCCGTTAATCTCAGAATCCCCTTGACCGGCATGCGGATCACCAATCGACAGTAGCGCACCCGGTACGGATACAGGGTAATACATCGTTGCACCTTCAGTAATCCGCCAATCATCTACATTGCCACCATTGTAAGAAGGAGGGACGGAATCAACGATATCTGCTTCTTTAGGCGCCACACCCATCGTGCCGAAGTGGAGACGTACTGGAATCTTTATACCTTTCAATACATCAAAGTTCTTATCAATCGTATTATGGTCTACAATTACACCTGGGTAGTCGATTGTCGGGTGCACTTGACCATCCGGATCGGTTTGCGCTGTCCATCTGTAGTTATAAACAGCAGTTGCATAATCCGTCCCACCTTCAGTATCCATCTCATAGATGGTGACCACTTCACGTTTTTTCGGCTCCTCAACCATATCTCCGTATAGATAACCCCAGTTCGCCGCGGCATTCACGCCATAGGTTTTACCTGCGTATTTGTCATTTCCATTAGGTCTCAGCTTCATGTCCAAAATCTTCACTTCCAGAACATCCCCTGGCTCAGCGCCTTCTACTGCGATAGGTCCCGTCATAATATGTACGCCTGGTCCACGAAGCGCTTCGTTCTTCTCCCCTTCTATCCAGTGAAAAATATCTTCAACACCCGCATCCCCTTTAATCATTCGGTCGTAATCATCACCGGAATGATGCGTAATTGCCTCGACCGTTACAATATCTCCTGATTGTACCGTTAAAGCTGGATTACCCTTACCAATATTCCCCCAGCGAACAGTCTCCGAGTTTGCCTTTAGAACATGAGTTTTCGGTTTATAAGCACCAATATCAGTGTTAGCATACATAACACTAACTGATGAATCAACTAGCAAAACCGTTGATAAAATGACACTAACCTTCAGGAATATTTGTCTTTTCATAGTCAGATCCTCCTCAACTCAATTTAATGTTATATTTTATAACATATCGTGTTTTTGAGTATAACAGATGGATTCCAGATTAACAATATAAATATTTATACACTTCTAAGCTTAAATAATAAGTTATAACTATTAGATATCTTTAATTATCCAAGCCCGCTTCTTCGTTACATAAAAAAAACGCCAACACTTATTAGCTAATTAGCCAAAGTGTTTAACGTTCTATCATCCATTCTAAAGTGATACTTCATTTTCAACGTAGAGCAGTTATACTCCTTGTTGCCCGTGTTACAATCCGCTTCGTTTCCTTGGAATCCGAAGAAATCAACCACTTCTCGCTAAGCTGCAGCACCCATTCCGGATTGCTTTTACTCGCATCGTTCAGCCAATTACTTACAGAATCCTGTACGTATTTTGCCGGATCTGATTTAAGTGGATCTAATAATGGAAGAGCTATTGCTGGGTTTTCTTTGAGCGCAATAATATGCTTCGCCCATACCCCATGTGGCCGCGTCAATTCGATCGCATATCTCCTTATGTTCGTATCTTGATCATAAACCCAGCTCTCTAAGAACTTAATGGATTCATCCAATTCTGCAATGACCGATTCCCTTAAAGCCATCCATGAAATCTCGCGTACCCCAAAATGATCATCCGCTGCAAAGGGACGGATATCCATTAGCTTTTGCGACAGACTTAAAGATTGATTTAGACCGATCATATAGGCAGCCCAACAGCGGACACTATCGGAATGATGCTGCGCTAAAGCTGAGAATACTCGGACTTGTTCCGCCTCTGATTTGCATTCCAACACCTGTTGCCACTCCCGCGCAATAGCCGGTATGAGCTTCATGATTTTCTTTTCCGATGAATCGCGAAGCCTTTGTAAAATCGGTTCGGATTCCTGTCCAAAACCTAGCTCGTCCAGCACATTTCCCAACAAAACCATATGGTCCACAGCAAGCCATTCCGTTAGATTTACAGTCTGTAATTGTCCTTTATGCAATAGTCCTACAACTTCAGCAGGAATATCGCTAACTTTTCGAGCTCCCTTCCTATGCTCCATAGAAATCTTCCCTTCACCTATGATTTTAAAGGCTTGAATAACCTTCTTCTTATATTTAGGATACGGGTATTTCTAACCATAAAGATGTAATCTCATTTACAACTCATAATCTTTATAAATTTCTACCGGAGACTTTATCATGGTGGATAAGTATAGTTCTGAATCCAGTCTGAAGCACCTCAGCTTTTACCAACTCTTGCAATGCCATAGTAACCGCTTCTCTGCTCGCACCAATCAAATTGGCGATTTCTTGATGTGACAGTGGAACATTGATTTTATAATAATTATCCTCACTTTTAACGCCTAGTTGATCCGATAGCTTTAAAAGAACGCACAATATTTTATCATGCAGATTTCCGATGGCTAGGTTATGAGTTAACTGACTCATACTTTTTATACGATCGCTCAATACTTGCATTAATGACATCAAAAATCTAGGTCGAGTAGCTACGAATTCTTCAAATCTTACAGGATCAATTGTACAGATATGACACTCTTCCATGGCTTCAATGTAATGATCTTTCGTTCCAAACGAAATCACGTTCATTTCACCAAAAACATTACCCTCACTCAAAATATCCGAAGTAAACTGCTTCCCATCCGCATTCAATCGGTATAAACGTACCTTTCCTTTTTTCACAAAAAATAATCCTTCAGAGAAGGTTGGCGGTGTTTGGATATATGTATTTTTCGGAACCACTGTTATTCGGGTCAACTCTTCCATTTCCATTAGATCTTCCAGCGCTAACGATTGAAGCAAATTGAATTGAGATAAATAATGAATAGTCTCCATGGCCCCTCCCTTATATAACGTTATTCGTTATTTTAGTATACCGCACAAAAAAAGCCACGTCCTAAGGACGCAGCTTATTCATTAACGATTACTTGCTTCCCAGCGCGCTACTTCTTCACGAACACGAGGGGCTACTTCCGTTCCCAGCAGTCTAATCGCCTGCATAACATCCTCATGAGGCATTGTACCGTGGGGCATATGTAAAAAGAATCGCGGAATCCCCACATGTTTGCGAAGATGAATGATTTTGTTTGCAACGGTTTCTGGATCACCTACGTAAAGAGCGCCATCAAAGCTGCACGCTTTATCATAATCGGAACGATGGTAGGGTGGCGTCCCTTTTTCTATCGCCCGCACATTGGTTCGAGCATGCGTTGAAGGGAAAAATTTCTCCAAAGCTAACTCATTCGTCTCAGCAATAAACCCGTGAGAATGCGAGGCAACCTGTAAGTTTGAAATATCATATCCGGCTTCAGCCGCTGCATTTTTATAGAGCTGCACATGTTTCGCATAATCAAGCGGAAGAACATTCCCAATAATTGCTAAAACAAAAGGCAAACCAAGCGCCCCTGTGCGGATCGCTGACTCTGGGCTTCCTGCACTCCCAATCGAAATTGGTAACGGATCTTGAACCGGACGCGGATAAATCCCCAGATTGTTTATGGCCGCTCTATGTTTGCCGCTCCAGGTCACTTTTTCTGACTTTTGGATAGCTAATAACAATTCCAGCTTCTCATTAAAGAGTTCTTCATAATCTTTCAGATCATAGCCGAATAATGGGAAAGACTCTGTAAACGAGCCGCGGCCGATCATAATTTCTGCACGTCCATTCGAAATGCCATCTAGCGTTGCAAAATCTTGAAATACACGTACGGGATCTGCTGAAGACAGGATCATTACGGCACTGGTCAACCGAATTTTCGAAGTCAACGATGCAGCTGCAGCTAACACAACCGCAGGTGATGAAGCCGCATAATCATGACGATGATGCTCGCCCACTCCGTATACATCTAGTCCCACCTCTTCGGCAAGTACAATTTCCTCCACTACTTCACGTAGCCGTTCTGCATGACTTATTGTCTCACCCGTTTGGACATCGGGCGTTGTCTCGACAAAGGTACTTATTCCAAGTTCCACTTTTCATTTCCTCCTAATGTCTGCACGTTGCATTATTCTCTAGATGTAAATATTTAAATATTCATGATTACTATGAATCAAGAAACTCATTATAATAGGATTCTCCAATAATTCCAACTATTTTAGATCCCTCGATTATAGATCGGACAGAGGAGCCATTATTTTTATGACTTTGGTCATTTTTCTAACCTATTGGACTCAGATGCAACTATTCACTGAATTCACCTATAAAATGTATATTCTAGTGGGAATAAGAGCTATACAGTCTGAAACGATTGCAAAATGAAGCAATAGCTGCAATACGGTCCGATGCAGCAGGATTACGCTCTTTCGGGCTACAACACACTATTAAACTGTAACTTTGCCGCGGTGGGCGTGACTTTCGCTGTTTAATTGTATTTTGTGCAACTATATGCGCTTTTTAGGTAGCTTATTGGGATATAGTTGCACTCTATACACTTAAAAGTGATCATTTACCTCCATATGATGGAATTCTCGCAAAATAATTGTACAATATGCAATTAAACCGAAACTATGCAGCAAATGTTTGAGCGCAATTGAACTTTTTACAACTATTTACCTTTTTAATAAGGCTTGAAGGGCGGAACTAGTACGATGGAATGACCATTTACCCAGAGAATGTTAAAAGACCACTAATCAACTAAAAAAACGGAAGGGTAGTGGTAAATTTTCAGCTAATTCGAAGGGTTCCCAATACTCGTAGTTATCGGTGTATCCGACGATTTCGGTTTCTTCCTCTGATTGATTCCAATTCCGACTCGACCAAAGACAAAGGCTCCGCCTGGAATACGATTCGCTATATTCATGATGATCGCCGATCCAACCACACATCCGACAAATTGGAGCAGCACACTGAATAGTCCAAAGTTTTGCAACCCGAACGAAGAAGGAAGTTTGACGAATAAAGCCAACAACAACGGGTGAAGCAAATATATGCCGAAGGAGTACCTACTGCTCCACTCCAGCATACGCGGCACTTTTTTCAATGAAGAAGCCACTGTGAAGAGTAGCAGAATCATGCTCATGGCGAAAAGTAACATATCAATTCTTTTAGAACTATGTGCCGTAATCCAGCCTTGCCCATTCACGAATAGCACAAGCGCACCTGTTACAACTGGAAGCACGTAGACAGCTAAACGGAACTGTTTTAATTTTTCCCGGAACCAAGTCTCATTTCGCCCCAAGTAATAAGCCGCAGTAAAGTAGAAAATCCACCCCGGAGAGAAAACCCAATACAATTTATCCCAAATATATTGAGCAGCTACCGTATCTACGGGTTTGGTGAAATTAAAAAAGCCTAAGTAAGCCATATTTATAACGAATGACGCAATCAGTATAGAGCGTGGAGTGAATTTTCTGGCATGCCTTTGAAATAAGAGGAATAGGGCATAAAACTGAAAGATAATTAGGATAAAGTAGCCATGAAAATCGCCAAGTAACCAATGACGCCACAGGAAGTACCAAAAAGCCTGAAGAAGCGGAATCCCCTCACTGCTCGCCATATCCAATCCTTTTAACCCTGCGTACAAAGCTCCGAAAAAAAAGTAAGGAAGCAAAATATACTTGATCCGTTTCTCCCAAAATTTCGCGGGAATTCCGTCCGGGTATGCAAAAGACAATACGAATTGCGAGATAAATACGAATACCGGTGTGCCAAAGGTAAGCAGTAGACCCACTGAGTCTACCCAAGACGTGTTACCATCGTCATAGACTCGATATAAAGCATGCAACAGCGCTATACTTAAGCAGGCTATACTACGTAGAACAAACATTTCCGAATTTAATTTTCGTTCCATGGGGATGACCCCTTTCGATATTTGCGATTAATGGTCCACAGCACTGCCTACAGTCAATCGGGCTGTAACCGTCTTCTTGAGTCCCTGATGAAGGTCATGGTGAGGAGACCAGGACATCAGCTCCATTGCTTTACTGTTGTTTAAGTAGCTGTGAAGAATATCTCCCGGTCGAGCAAGCTCATAGGTTGTCTGGGATTCCCGACCTGTAATACCGCCTATCATTTCTACAATCGTATTAATGGAAGTCGCCACCCCGCAGCTAATATTTATGATCTGATTATCCGCATTCTCGTCTGTACAAGCCGCATTTACAAACGCCTGTGCAACATCCTCAACATAGACAAAATCCCTGGTCTGTTCTCCATCCCCATAAATCACAAGCTCCTTGCCTTGCTTTAAGCGATCCAGAAAAATCGAAACGACGCCAGCTTCACCATGCGAGCTTTGTCGAGGTCCATACACATTCGCAAGACGAAGAATGGTGTACTTCAGCCCATGCATGCTTGCAAACATCCGAATATAAGATTCAGGAACACTTTTTGATACCCCATAACAAGATTCAGGATTTAGGGGATGTTTCTCGTCAATGCTCAAATATTCAGGATTACCGTATACTGCGGCCGACGAGGCGTAGACGATCTTTTCAACCTGATGCACCTCACACATCCGCAGAACGTTTAGTGTGCCAACAATATTCACATTCGCATCAAACAATGGATTGCGCTGTGATTCTCTTACGTCAATCTGTGCCGCCAGATGAATAACCACATCCGGCTTCTCACGGATAAAGACTTCACCCAGTGTCTCGTCCCGAATGTCGTACGGGTATAAAAGTGCCGAAGGATTTCTATAGAATGAGCCGGAAGCTCCCGATAAATTATCTACAATTACAGTTTCGATCCCCTCTCTTATAAGCCGGTCAACAACATGTGACCCAATAAAACCAAGCCCCCCAGTTACTAATACCTTCAAATAAAAAACTCCTTTCGCCCTGTAAAGTGCTCTTTGTACCGTGCATCTGTAGAAAAGTTCACATAAAATACTTATGAAGAAACGATGTTGTCATCCTTTATGGACGACAATCATTACTCTTATATTTCCAATCAAAAAATAAAGGAGTGAAGTATATGGCAACTGCACCTATTCCAGATAATTCTGTAACAACGCCCGTTATTGCGGACGGCGCGGTCACTTCTATTAAATTAGATCCTGAAACTAACGGTTACGTGAATGTTCGATCCTATGGAGCTACAGGGAATGGTACCAAAGATGACACCGTCGCGATTCAAAATGCAATTAATGCTGGAAATGCCAAACGCAAGGTTGTTATTTTTCCGCCTGGTGTATATAAAGTCTCTTCCGGCCACATGCGTAACCCTTCAGTCCTCGACTGGTGGTGTCTTCGTATTCCAACCGGAACTAACCTGAGCTTTGAAGCCGGCTCAAAATTAGTGCTTGCCCCTAACCCACCCTCGGATACTCGTGTTCTTGTTATGTTAAATGCCTCAAACATCACGATATCCGGCAGCCTCGAAATAGACGGAAGTGCTTCGACTGTTAAAACAGCCGTCAACGATCAACTTCATGGCTTGTTCATTTCTTCTTCGCAAAATATAACGATCGAATCGGTGTACTCTCATGATTGCTATGGTGATAATATTTTCATTGGAGGGACTGAAGATATCCCATCCGTTAATGTGCATATCGGATATGCTTTCTGTGAAACGGCTGGCCGAAAGAACTTTGTAGTCCATTTTGTAGACCAGCTTCATGTCAACAGAGCGGTATTAAATAACAGTCGCGGTGGTGCACCTGGGTTTAATGGCGCCAATTCACTTGATGTGGAACCCGATATATTCAAGGGAACGCGTAGCTTTTATCAGAGATTTGACTCCTTGACGACTATTGGTTTCGGCAATGATATGACAACTGGGCTTTCAGATGAGATAACGAGACTCTGGACTCTCGACATCGGTTCACTAGATATGCGTGTAAGCGGATCAGTAAGTCCAGCATTGCTGTCCTATGGATTGACGCTAAAAATCAACCATTTGTCTATTCGCTCGACGGATCATAAAGCAAATTACGGTTTACAAACGATCTATTCACAATTTATTGATATCGCAAGCGCAAAGTTCGATGGAATCGGCGGCCCTGCGATCTACGCTGCGTTTAATGCTGCTGGAGGAAAACCAAGATTGCATATCGGCTCGTTAGGGATGTACGGCTCGGGCTCCACCTTAGCAAGCGGAGTCCGAATCGACGGAGGAGATCTTTATGTGGGGACGATAGATGCACAAGACTTAACGGGCAGTACCTTGCAATTATTCACAACAGAGTCTGACGCGATGGTTACTGTCGACAATATAATTGTCCGTAACAGCGGGACCAATCAAGTCGTGCTAGCGTCTTCTTATGGTGCAGCTAAGCCCTTCCTGCACCTGAACAATGTAGCAGTGTTTGATACCCGTTCTGTAAAGGTAAAACGCATTCTTGAATTCGAAACATTGGTTGCCATGCAGGGTACTTCTCTTGGTACCTTGTATAATCCGTATGCTTTAACTGAATGGTTCTCTACCTATGGCAACTTCAAACGTGCAGTCCGACTCGTTGGTGGAACATTACTTCCTGCAGTATTTATCGTGGAAGGATCGCCTGAGGGAACAATTACCGCTCCGATTGGCAGTCTGGCTATGCGAACAGATGGTGTAGCGAAAGCCACTTTTTATGTGAAGGAAAGCGGAACCGGTGCTAACGGATGGATCGCTAAGTAATTCTTCAGCGGTTCTGAATACAAGACTCTATCGCATCCATTACGCGTACCAGATCATCATCCGATAAAGAGCTACCGGAAGGTAGACATATACCTTTTGTGAACAATTGATCAGATACACTATGTTCCTCCATGTATGGATAATAGAAGGCGTTCTCGAATAGAGGTTGCAGATGTAGTGGTTTCCAAACAGGTCTAGCTTCTATATTGTTGAATTCCAGGCACTTTAAGAGTTGATTAGCGGAGAAGCCTGCGATCTCTTCATCAATCGTTAGCGCACTTAACCAGCGTGTACTGCGGCAATTTGGCGCTTCCGGCATGAAATGAAGACCCGGAATGGATCCCAATCGATCTGAGTACACTTGAGAAATATATCTACGTCGTTCGACTCTTTCCTCAAGTAGCTCCAATTGCCCTCGACCTATGGCTGCCAACAGGTTACTTAGCCGGTAGTTATAACCCATTTCGGAATGCTGATAGTGTGGAGCAGTGTCACGTGCTTGGGTAGACCAGAAACGGGCTTGGTCTAATGCATCGGTATCATCCGACACAAGCATACCTCCACCTGAGGTTGTGATAATTTTATTTCCGTTGAAAGAATAGATTCCGAAGCGGCCCCATGTACCACTAGCCTTTCCGTGATAAAAGGCACCTAGGGATTCCGCAGCATCTTCTATTAGAGTAATACCGTAACGATTCGCGATTTCTACAATGGGCTCCATGTCTGCGCTCTGTCCGTACAAATTGACAACAACGGCTGCTTTAGGCAGTATCCCTTTATCATTCAAATCCTGGCAGGCCCGCTGAAAAGCTAATGGACACATATTCCATGTCTCTGGTTCTGAGTCTACAAATACAGGTGTAGCCCCCAAATATAAAATAGGATTGGCACTAGCTACGAACGTGAGCGTAGAACAAATCACGTAATCTCCTTGAGAAACGCCAGCAAGACGGAGTGCCAGATGAATTGCCGCTGTTCCAGAGCTTAACGCAAGTGCCCCCTTTGAACCTGTATAGTCGGCCATCTCCTGCTCGAATGCATCAACTTGCGGTCCGATGGGAGCGATCCAGCCAGAGTGAATTGCATCCTCCAAATAAGCCTGTTCACGTCCGCTTACATGCGGTGGGGATAACAAGATTCGGGGTAGAATGCTTGATTGACGAATACTCATGCCTTGCTCCTTTCTCCATTTGGATGCTTTAATCCAAATGGAATACATATCTTATTGACTTACTTCAGAGCGTGGTCCATGATATTTTGATTCAAAAGAGATGGATGCCGGTAGAGCGGAAAGTAATTCCCTGCAACTCCAGTGTCACAGAGTGCTATCATTCGCTCATACACCTCGGGAAAAAAAATTCGCTTCCCTAAGTAATAGTCCAGTGGCTCTAGTTGCGTAGCGAATCTTAGCTTGAACTGAAACAGTTCGTCATTCCCCTTATATCCTCCACCAAGATGGAATTTTTCGTATCCATTCTCCAACCCCCACACAGCTGCTGCGTGGATGAGAAATTTGGTGGGTGACCACTGCAGATAAGCTCGATCCCAACCGCATAAGTGATAATGCATCCATGGTCGATCAAGGAGTACAATACTTGCCCCTATACTCCTCTCCCCATCCATCGCCTCGAACAGTACTACCCGTCCGTCTGGTAAAAGGCTTGTATCTTCTATAAATTTTTGCGGGAAATAATAAAAGGGATCTGCTTGTAAATCATTTAACGTACCGTAATATAACTCGATGAAAGGCTCGATCCGATCCTTAAGATCCGACTTTCGAATGGTGAATGGAGCAGACTTTAATTTACGGATATTTCTTTTATGATTGCTGCCATAGTTCTGGATTAGCGCTGACTCTGAGCCAACTGTCAAATCCATGTAAGCTGTATTCCGATTGAGCTCTGTAGTAAGCCCTTTTTGGTATTCAGTGGCATTGCCTATGAAAGGATGGAATCTTACAAACTCGGTCATGATCTTTTTCTCTCTGCAGTAATCTGTGAACGTTTCACTGAATTGTCGGTACAACTCCGTTCGTTCCACTCCTAGTGGCACATTAGATATTGGCCCCCCGTATCCATAAGGTGTGCTGATGTCATACCATTCTCCTTCAAGTCCCAGCTGGATGACTGCGGGAAGATGGTTAATAGAGCGAAGTAAGTAAGGATAAATAATGAGCTTCTCACCCTGCTTAAAAACAAACAGCTCCGCCTGTTGATGATGCTCATCCTCAAACAGCCGAAAAAAATCTGCAGAAAAATAGATATCCTTACTATTCATCTGATTCAAATAAGCATCCCACTCTTCAGAATGTGAGCTATTAAGCACAATGAAATCACTCATACGTCACCTCCTAAAAGTTATGTTAGCGTACGCTTCCTTGATGTCCTTCGACAAAAATTACTCCAGAAGCATTCGCTGCTAATCCAATATCTTGATCATGCGTATACTTTCAGTGCTTAAGCTTAGCGCTGGGTCTCTCTCACGTAAGAATGCATCGGATGAAAGCAATAACAGCTTTCTCTCCCGGTCAAGGTCGAGTAACACATCGGTTAGTGGATATCCACCGTCCCACTCCCCACTCTGCAGTTGGATACGAAAATACTGCTCGCCGAGCCGACCCACAACTGAAGTCTTCTGCTTCGTTCTAATCCTAAATGAAGAAAATCCGTATTTTAGATGATGTGCCTCTGCCATTGGGTAATCATCAATAATGTAAGTCACTTCTTCATTATCTATATCCGCTCCAGCAGCAATAACATCTGCATTAGCCGTTAATGAACGTTCCAGATCCCTCACATACCAATAAGTACGTCCTTCTTCTACAAAGCCAAGGCGAAGGTACCAAGCATGAGCCTGTTCATTCCATGAGAACACATCCAGGACCAACTTCTTAATATCGTCCCTCTTGGCTAATTTCTCGCCATAAGCCATGAGCATTCCGCCTATGCCGTCCTTGCGAAACGCCGCATCCACGTTTAAATTATTCAGAACCAATATTTGTTCCATTCTTCGCCATTCCGCGAATCCAATGAGCACTTCTCCAAGATAGGCTCCAATCAACAACGTGGCTGAATGGCCTCCACATTTACAAGCCGCTTGTAGATATGCTGGATAACCCGTACAAGCAAATATCGTTTGATTGTACACATGCTCCGGTAAATTGCTCTTCAAGAGCCGGCATGCATGATGTATATCGTCTTCATGCAGCGGTCTAAACTGCACACTCATGCCTGGCCCTCCTTTTTATTCAACCTGTACTCATCCAGAGGTAGGCTATGCCGACCTGGATTGGCTACAACATCATCTTGGCGAATCACCTTCAAGACGGTCTTACATAATATCAGCGCATCAAGTCTGAAACTTAAAGTCTCGACATAGGTGACATCATACGAAAGCCGGTCTTTCCACGACGAAGTATTGCGTCCTGACACCTGTGCTAATCCCGTAATTCCTGGTCTTACTGAGAAACGCAGCCTCTCCTGTTCGGAATAATAAGGGCTGTACCGCATCAGTAAGGGTCTTGGGCCAATCAGACTCATTTCTCCCTTCACAACATTCACCAGCTGTGGCAGTTCATCCAGACTTAGCTTCCGGATGATTCCGCCAAATTTGATATATCTTCGCTCATCTGGTAACGGCTGACCCTGCAAGTCATACAGTTCAGCCATGGTCCGAAATTTGTAGATGAAGAAGGGTTTCTCTCCCCGCCCTGGTCGTTGCTGCTTGAACAAGATTGGGCTTCCAAGCTTCATTCGAATCAACAACGCCACCACAGCCATGACTGGACTAAATACACATAACATAACGATCGCTCCCACAAGATCGAAGCCTCGTTTCATATGGCGATACATGTTAGTACTCCTCCCGCCTTTCTCTTAATCCGTAAAAAGACGTTCCTTAAGTGAGTTCACCTGTTTTAAATCGGCACTCCAGTAGTACACCTTAGTTCCGACTAGCGGATCAGGAGCAAAACTGTTGTTACCTGGAATCTGTTCGTATTGAAAGTCCGCGGAAGTAATCCCCTTGAATAACCAAGCTAAGCTAAGCAAATCGCTGTCGCTGAAGCTTGTATCGATAATGTCTTTCTTTTCATGGAGTAATAATCCCGCCAGATCCGGAAGATGCTCAGGGCTCAACAGCTTATTAGCCACAGCTCTAACGATATTGAATTGCTCCTCTTGACGACTAAAGTCACCGTTCGGAGTTGAATATCGCTCCCTAGCAAGGTAGAGTGCATGCACACCATCCAGATGCTGTTCGCCTTTTTTGATGGTAATCTCCGGGGTTATTGTTACGTCTTGATCGATTACCATGTCGATCCCTCCGATTGAATCGATGAAATCACGAACTCCAGAGAAATTCGTCTTGATGTAATGATGAATGGGAATATTCATAAAGTCGCTTACCGCTTGAATGAGCGTCAGCGTTCCTTGCTCATTCCCACCTTTGGACTCACCAACAATATGAGCATGATTAATTTTGGTGTATCCAACATTCTGTACATAAACCCTTGTATCGCGCGGTACAGAGACGATGTTCACCTTCCGCTGTTCCGGCATTACATGCACAACCATGATCGTGTCTGCACGGGAGATTTCCCCACCCCACGTATCTGTTCCAATTAATACAACATTAAAGGATGAAGTTTTTTTATCAGTTGCACCTGACGATGCTGCTGGTTCAGTCGATGGTAGTACCACGCCATCCGAATTCACTCGATTTATAAGAGTCCCATCCGACTGCGTCTTCCCCACAGGCAATGCAGAAATTTTTGAGTTAGGCATCGTCAATGGATTAAGGACAGCCTTTTGAAATCGCTGCTCAGCATTTAACACCCCTCTAATCCAAATGCCGCCAACTACAATCACAATCAGACAAACAATCAGGGCGAATCTTCCAATTCGCCTTATGACTATTTGTTTTCTTGTGAATTCCTTGTCACTCTTACCACGCAAACGCAACTTCTTGTTCCATCTACTCATAAACGACTTCATCACTTAGATCCCCGCATGAACTTCGGATTTGATCCGTTCAAGCTCATGAGTAGCCACCTGTGGTTCTTCCTGAAAGCCCGAATAGCTTGGAATAAGCTGCTTTAATAATTTCTTAATCTGATAACTGCTTGGCACAAATTCGTACCGTTTGCACAAATTCTCCAGAACACCAAGGACCAAATTCAGTTCAGATCTGGAAACACTTTGAGGACGACTGATCATGATGCGATAGTTATTGGTGACCATCAATCCTTCCTCTTCTGTCAGGAGCTCCTCAAATAATTTCTCACCAGGACGAATGCCCGTGACCACGATAGGGATATCTTTATCAGGTTCTAAACCCGACAGACGTATTAAATCTCTTGCCAGATCGTATATCCGAACCGGCTTACCCATATCAAGCACGAACACCTCGCCACCTTTTGCCAGTATGCTCGCCTGAATAACCAATTGCACTGCTTCAGGGATCGTCATGAAATACCGCACCATATCCATATGGGTAACCGTAACCGGGCCACCACTCTCGATCTGTCTTTTGAATAACGGAATAACACTCCCCCGACTACCGAGAACATTACCGAAACGGACAGCAGCAAAAACCGTCTTGCTAGATGAATTCTGATCATTAATAATCATTTCTGCCGCTCGCTTCGTAGCTCCCATGACACTTGTTGGATTAACCGCTTTGTCCGAAGAGATCAGAATGAACCGCTTAGCACCATATTTGGCACTCGCTTCCGCTACATTCCTTGTTCCAATAACGTTGTTCTTTACCGCCTCCACCGGATTCATCTCCATAAGTGGGACATGTTTATGCGCGGCGGCGTGATATACAATCGTAGGTCGAAAATTCTGAAAAACACTATCGATCCGCGACACATCCTGAATATCAGCGATGATGGGTTGAATCTTCTGATCGGGATATAACTGGCGTAGCTCTTGTTCAATCAGGTAAATGCTGTTCTCACCATGACCCAGCAGCAACATTTCCTTCGGGCGATACGCAGCTAGCTGACGGCACAGTTCTGAGCCAATGGAGCCTCCTGCACCCGTGATGAGAATACACTCACTTCCTAAATTCTCACGAATCTCTTCAGTATTAATCTCAACAGGAGTTCTACCCAGCAAATCGTTTACGGACACTTCACGGATTCGATGGACTGCCATTTTCCCGTCCAAAATTTCTGTCATACTAGGCATTAGCTTAATCTGTGCTTTTGTTGATTTGCAGATCTCAATAATCTCCATTAAGTCATTATGTGGCGCTGTCGGAAGGGCAATAATAATGAACGCAATGTCCAGCTGTTTCACGGCCTCGGGAATGAAATTCCGGTTACCCACAATCGGCAGCCCCATTACTTCCAGCTTTCGTTTGGATGCATCATCATCAATGAAGGCGACCGGATGCATAAATTTGAACCTTGAATGCTTGATATCTTTCGTAACGAGGATTCCTGCTTTACCCGCCCCAACGATTAGAAGATTACCTTCGAAGGCATCCTTCACACCCGTTGTCTCAAACCCGTCGTTTAGAAGACGTTTAACCATTCGTAACCCAACAATGCCCAGAAATACATAACCGGCTGCAAAATAAATGGAAATTGGTAGTCGATAGGAAGGAAATACTGCATGGGTGGATACGTTGACAACAATCACTCCAACGAGGGTTAATACACTCACTTTTAGAAGCTGCAGTAATTCTCTCATTCCAGTGTATCGCCAGATATTGTTATACACTTTGAATCCAAATGAGAAGGCCGCATATACCGCAATGTGAATCAATATTGCCCACGGAAGCATCCACACGTACATCTCAGGGATTTGAAAATCAAACCGAAGTAAAAACACAAGCCACACTGAAGCCGCAATAATCCCTGCATCCAACATGACCAAACGGACGATCCGCATTTTCATCACTTCTTTCTCCCTAATTAACTAAAAATTCATGTACTCCCCTTTTAAGTGAGAGTGAATATTCAATCCCCCGATAGGCTCGCATGCATTTCAGACGGAACCCGCTTTCTTTCCTCCTTGTTTAGCGCTTCTATATAGATCGAGTCCATTTCACGGAGCACCGCAGGCAACCCGTAACGAATGATCCTCTCTTTGTTTGCTTCTCCCATAGCCGTAGTTAATGCTGGATCATCACGTAAATGAGTAAAAGCCTTAGCGGTAGCGGTAATATCACCAACAGGAACTAACATGCCTGTTGACTCATGTTCGATCAAATCATGAATCCCCCGAATATGCGTACCTATAACGGGTTTTCCTACTGCCATCGCCTCCATAATCGCCCGAGGTAGCCCCTCGCGATAGGACACAAGTGCAGCAACATCACATGCTCTGAGTAGATCCGGAATATCACTACGGTACCCAAGGATATGCACCCGATCGCTGACATCCAGCCGATTTGCAAGTTCTAATAGAGTCTGCTCGAACGGTCCTATACCCGCAAAAGCCAGATGGATGTTGCCTGCTTGAGACCCCAGCTGCCCCAGCGCTTCGATCAACTGCTTCTGGTTCTTGTTGGCGTTTAATTCAGCAATGCATAGGATGACGAAGGGAGGTTCATCATGCTCACTCTTCGGCAGATCAAACAGTTGGCGTCGCCTATCTGCCTTCTCCGTCGCAGTTTCAGGATGACCCTGTTCACTGCCGTAAACCTGGAGATCAAGTCCTACACCACTCACATAAGTCACCTTTTTTCGTATAGAAAATTTCTGGGCGCGTTCATAATCTTCTCTATTTATGGTGATTAACACATCTGTCCAGCGGGCCATTAACCTCTCGAGCGGATAATAAAGCATCCAGTTCAGAAAAGGAGCTCCCTTGAAAAAATGAAAACCATGCGCTGTATACAATGTGCAAGGTACACCTGCTTTATGGGCCGCAATCCGTCCGAGAATCGAAGCGACTGGCGTATGTACATGGATGAACTGGAACCCCTCCTCCTTGAAGCTTTCCGTTAATATCCCTAGCGCCTTCCAGTTCTGCATCTGTAAAGGGCTACGCTGAATGGGTACATCATGGCACACGATCCCCTTCTCTTCTAACCGTAATCTCGCTTCCCCGGGCTGCGCGTAAGCATGCACTTCACAACCCTTTTGCTGCAATAACGCCATGTAAGGTAGATGGAAACTCTCAAAATGCCCAAAAATGGAGGCTACAAAAGCAACTCTTACCGGCCTACAGTCTTCAGCAGGTATGCTCCCGGACCTCTTGTTATTGCGCTTATTGCGCTTGTTCTGTTTGTTGTCGTAAGTTACGACCCGTTGACGTTTCAGTGCCCTTGGTTCGATATCGCTTCACTCCTTTCCATCCCGTATTCGTTAATCGGATGCAAGCTGCGTTCATAGCCATCATGAACCACCAATATCGCTGGAATAAGGCTTCAATACCCATCGAAAGTCCAATCATCGCTGCGTGAGACAGCAGTAATGCCATAATGATCGGTCTGTTCACCCTATCTGCCGCGCGATAAGAACGGATCCCGACGATGAAGAACCAGATCATGAATCCGCCGTACACAATCAAGCCCAATAAACCAAATTCTGTCATAAACCAGATCGGAGTATTATGGATAATAATCCGCAGTTCATAGTTATAGCTACCGAGTCCAATCCCTAATAATGGACTTTGAGCGATCCACTCCACAGCCTTCCCAATGATGTCAAGGCGCGACTGAATCTGCGAGGGTCTACTGGCCATATTCCCAAGCACATCCAGATAAGCTGTACCTTTATACAACAGCAATGCTCCAAACGCGACGCTAAAGCCCATGCCGATCTTGAGAAGCCGAGAAGGATTCATCAGCAGGAGTGTAAGCAAGACAAGGAACAGACCTATCCATGACGAACGCGAAAAAGTCATTATTATGCCCCCGGCTAAGGTGATCGTCGCTAGCGTACTCACCCATCCCCTAAGCAGCTTCACCCCGTCTCCGCTCGTCATGATATGAATGGCAAAAGCCGTAACTAGTAATCCGCCGTATGCATTCGGATCAATTAGCATCCCGGAGAGGCGACCGTCTTGCACCATAAACGGAACCCTGACTCCACTAAAAAAATCGAACAAAGCGACGCCATTGAAGATCAGTACACTGATCAAAAAAGCTCGTAGCATTTTATATAACCGATCCCAGCTGTCTACAGCCTGAACTAACATGATGTAAGTCAGCAGTAGGAGTATAAACCCAAAATCTTTTTGCAATAGAGCGTATTGCGTAATGAATCCATTACGCCAAATGGATACAAATGAAGCGAGGACGAAAATAAACAACATCCCCCAATGCCATGAACTGAACTGTCTCCGGTCCAATTTGAGGTGTAAACCTGCTGCAAACAAACCAAGCATTAAGAAAAGGTCAGAGGGTGCGATTCGAAATGTGCCACCGAAATCAATTTGAGCCGGAAGGCAGATGATGTAACCCATAACCGCAAACAGAAATAAATTACGCATGGTGTAGGGTTTCCCTACAACGAGTACAGATGTCATACAAGCCCCTACTTTCCTATGGGAAATGGCCTCTATGCGGCCAATTCCCGTTGTACCTGTTTCCTTGCCTGACGGATTACCAAGAAAAGTACGATCACACTGCCTATCATCTGAACAAATAAGGCCATACTAGCCCCTACAGCAGCACCTATCACCCCAAAAAAAGGCACGAATATTAGACAAGATAGCCCATTAGTGATCACGGAACACAGAAACAAGGGAATCTGTGCTTTGTACTTCCCGGTAGCCGTTATGGCATACCACAGATAAGACGTTACAAATACCAATAGGGTAGAAACGAGCAACCAATGAAATAAACCTATCTCTGCAGCCACATCTGGACTGAATAGAAGAGTTAGAAGCTGATGACCAAACATCCACCCGATCAAACAAGCGATCGCACTAATTCCTATGCCCATTGCAATCATTCGACTGAGTAAAGAGACGAACTCCTTATGTCGTCCGCTAGCATGCCAACGGGCAAGACGTGGTGTTATCGCTTCACCGAGTGCAGTAACAACAACATTGCAGGCAACGATCATGTATGAGAGCGTAGCGTATATGCCTAAGTCATGTTCACCTTTAAAATATGAAATCGCGTATAGTGGGATATTTGTATTTAGTGACATCAACGCCAGCACCACGCCAAGGGGTGAGCTTACGAGCAATAAGCCCCATAATCGTCTTTTGTTAAAAAGTGGCCTGAGCGACGTATGCACTCTCGCTTTGCGAGCATCATATCCAATGGTTATTGCTAACCATCCGATAATCATGACTAATAACGCTAGAATGAGACTCTGAGTAGGGATAAATACGAGGGCGAAGACAACTATGGAGAACAATCCTTTAGCAGCTCTCGAGAAAGAGATTTGATCTAGCCTTTCCTGCTTCTGAACAATACCCAATAAAATATCGCTGACCGACTCAACAATTCTATACAATCCTATGAAAAATATGACTAAAGCTGTATTCCAATCAGCACCACTGAGGATGCAACAACCTGCTGTAACCGTGAATGCAACTGCGGTTGTCACGAGACGAAGGCCAAAAAAATCTCCAAAAAGATATTTTCCAGATGTATCAACGATCAAGACCGAACGCAGATGCAGATGCGACAGCATAAAGATGGGAGCAGTCACCGCAAGCCCTAACGAATATTGCCCAACGATTTCGGATGAGCCAAATTTATTAAGCAAAATTACAATCACGAATTGAGCGCCTGCATATGTGATATTTCCAAATAAATAACGAAGAGATGCAAATGTCATAAAGCGTTAGACCAACCCTGAAGTTGAGGCCCAATCGGCAAAATCTTCACCGCGAATCTTGTAACGTTTGCTACTTTTTCGATAATTCAAAACCGCTCCCAAAATATGCGCTCCTTGCTGCTCAAGGATCTGTTTTGCAGAGTTGGTATGCTTCAAGAGCACTTTCCCGGATTTTACGACTAGCAGTACCCCCTCGGTCATCTTTGCCAAGATAAGCGCATCTGAAAAAGGCATTAATACCGAAGAAGAATCGATAACAATCGTATCAAATCTCTCACTAAGCTCTGCGAATAACCTTTTCATTCCTGTTGATCCTAGTAAATCAGCTGGATTTGGAGAGATCGGACCCGATGTCAATACAGAAAGTCCTTCTGATCCCTCAATAGGGAAAATACAATCATCCACACGGGTTTGATCTACTAGGATACTACTTAATCCGATCCAATTGGGTAGATCGAATGCTTTATGCACCGTTGGTGTGCGCAAATCCCCATCGATCAGCAGCACAGTTCTTCCCGTTTCCGCCATCGCTATAGCCAAGTTCATCGCCACTGTTGATTTACCTTCATCCGGGAGTGAGCTTGTAACTAATAAAGATCGAATTTCTCCACCAACCCGGGTATAGCGAATATTAGATCGTATCGTTCGGAATTGGTCACCATTAGATGATTTCGGTTGTTCCAGGCAATACAATCTTGGCGTTTTCTTCTTCATGTCTGCTGGCTCCTTCTACTGAAATGGATTTCGTCTTCTCCCGCCGTTTCCGCGGCTTCAATTTTCCCACGGTTCCCAGAAGAGGAAGCTGCAAATCCAACTGAATATTCTTAGCGCTTTTCACAGGTTTCTCCGCCAATTCCCGTAGAATGGAAATTGCGATCCCAGCAATCAATGCAAGTCCGAAAGCAACGACCATATTGAATACTGGCTTGGGGGAGATCGCCTCGAAAGGAACCTTGGCCCGGTCAAGAAGCACAACATTCTCTACCCCCATAATCGCTTGGATGTTCTCATTAAAGGCCTCACCAAAGCCATTCGCGATATTCGTTGCCCGCTGAGCATTAGAATCCGCTACAATTACCGTCGTCACGAGTGACTCGCTGCTTGTTCTTGTCTTCACTTTTTCTAATAGTTTTTCTGGGGTCATGTTTAATTGCAGTCTTCTAACGACCTCTTCAGCGATTCTACTGCTTCGGATAATTTCTCCGTAAGTGGTTACTAGTTTTTGCCCAGCCATAATGTCATTGATTGCTTTCTGTTGCCTATCCCCTTGAATAAGAATAGAAGCCGTCGCCTCGTATTTCGGTTTCAAGACATAATAGCTAACGAAGCTAGCAATTCCGACCGCAACAATACATAATACAATGATGAACAGCAGCCTACGTTTCACTAGTTTCAAAATGCTGCCTAGTTCGAATTCCATCGTTCATTTCTCCTAACCGTTAATGTATTTTCCTCTTTTTCAACAAGTGTTTTATTGTATAGTTATATTCTCGTTAGCCCAATATATGTCCAAAAAAAGTTGGGAATTTATAAGCCTTCTTTTCAAAAAAACCACCCGACTCTCTATTAAATTCCAACAGAAATAGGCCGTTTACTAGTATGATTCTACTGGTAGACAGCCTTATCTATTTACTGCTTTGCTCTCTGGAATTCTTTTAAAAAACTAGCAAGTTAAATTTTTGATCACCTTTTCTATAATCCAATTATATGGTTTATCTTCGTATTAAATCTTAATGAAATCTTAACGGATATATGAGATTTATTATGCATTCAAATCCGCCATTGCTGGAATATGAATTTCCTTGACGCAGGAAGCGCTAGAGAGGTTAATGATACATTTCACAATGGAGACTATGTCCTGAACAGGAATTCTTGTGCCGTTATATTCTGCAATCGCTTTTTCTGCGCCATCCTCATAAGGAATTTCTGCTGCCAGCTCACCCGGATTCACACAAGTTACTGCAATGCCATCCTTACGAACATGCTCACGCAATGCATGTGTAATGCCACGCAGACCGAACTTCGAAGCAACAAATGAAACCTGGGCGTTATTGGTATGATCCAGTCCTGCTGTGGAGCCAATCAGAATAATTTTTCCTGCTTCCGATTGGCGAAGATTAGGTATTACAGCCTGTATGCAGGTAATTGTTGAAGTTATATTCACATTAATAATGTTAGCAATATCAGTTGCTTCATCCTTGTCAAAAGTATAGTGATCCTCAAAACCTTCCTTCTCCCAAATGCCCACGTTATAAACTAGAACATCAATCTTCTCCGCTTGGATGCCTTTTGATAAGACTTGTGCGGCATCTGGCTGCGATAGATCTGCTGCAATCCATATCCGCTGTATACCATCATTAAGATCCAGACTGCCCGGTCTGCTTCTGGAGACGATCCACACTCGATCACCATACTCAGGTAAACCTTTCACAAATGCATCTCCCAAACCTTTACTTGCCCCCAAAATTAGATAGCTTCTCATACTGTCGCCCTTTCTATTTACATCTATTTTTATATCATAGTACCATCGAAAGACATAAAGAAGTAGTAGCATGGAATAATCCATCCTCCTTGTTGTGAACCTGGTGTGGGCGTCATTGATGGCGTCATTCATCTGCATTTTGGGGGACATATTCAAAATGAAGAAACTGCAAAAACATTGTGATAGATCAGTATCCAATTTAATTCATACGTTCTTTAGAAGCCATAATTAAAAAAAACGGCATTTCTGCCGTTTTTTTATTTCATATTATGTCCGGCGCATATAAGCACGTACCGTAATAGGTGCAAATATTGCGACGATGACGGCTGCTCCAATCAAAGAGATCGCGAAATCCCAACCTACGGTTCCAAAGTTAGTAAGTTGTCGTACTGCAGAAACGAGGTGTGAGATTGGATTGACTTTAACAAACCATTGTAGCCAGTTAGGCAGCGTATCGACAGGCACGAAGGCATTAGATAGAAACGTAAGTGGGAACAACACAATCATTGATATCCCCTGCACACTAGAAGCAGTCCGTGCAATCACACCGAAGAAAGCGAAAATCCAGCTAATCGACCAAGCACAAACAATAACAAGAAGCGCAGCGAATGCGACATGTTCCAGTCCACCATCAGGACGGTAACCCATAATGTAGCCCATGGTAAATGTAAGCACAGTAGCAATCGTGTATCTAATCGTGTCCGCCAACAAAGCTCCTGCTAACGGAGCTATACGAGCAATTGGCAGTGACTTGAATCGGTCGAACACGCCTTTATCCATGTCCTCACGTAATTGGACGCCAGTAACGATGGAGGTAGTGATTACGGTCTGCACAAGAATACCAGGGATAATAACAGGCAAATAACTTACCACGTCACCAGATATAGCCCCTCCAAAGATATAGGTAAACATCAGCGTGAAAATAATTGGCTGAAGTGTAACGTCGAACAATTGCTCAGGGGTACGTCGAATTTTCAGTATCCCACGATAAGCCATCGTTAATGAGTTGCGTACAGATTGCCGAAAACTCGTATGGTTTTTCAATGGGCGGTTAACACCCGAATTTATTGTAGTGGTTCTCATACTCTTGCTGCCTCCTTAACATTTGACTCTTGGGACGCTGTTGACGTTTCATCCGTAGCACCATGACCAGTAATTGTTAGGAATACTTCATCAAGTGTCGGTTTCTGCACACTCATCTCAGCCAAGTGAATACCTTCCTCACGAAGTGCAATAAGTAGGTCTGTAACTAAATCAGCGTCCGCCATCGGTGCCGTTATTTTCCCGGTTTCGTACGATACCACGGACTGAATTTGGAGTACATGTTCCACACGCTGGCGAGCTAGTTCAATATCTTTTAGATGTTGAACCTTCAGGTGTAGTGATGTGGTACCCACAGACGCTTTCAAATCATCCGCCGTCCCCTCTGCAACGACTTGCCCACGATCGATAACTGCGATCCGATCAGCCAATTGATCTGCTTCTTCAAGGTACTGTGTAGTCAGAAGAACCGTTGATCCCGTATTCACCAATCGACGAATGGTATCCCACATCTGTGAACGAGTGCGAGGATCAAGCCCTGTAGTTGGTTCATCAAGGAAAATTAAAGGTGGTTGTGCAATCAGGCTAGCTGCCAAATCCAGACGGCGACGCATACCGCCAGAGAAATTTCGAAGAGGCCGTTTAGCCGCCTCAGTCAGACCAAACTCTTCCAGTAATTCTGTTGCTTTTTTTCGCGACTCTGCGCGTCCAAGCCCTAATAGCCGAGAGAAGATAATAAGATTCTCTGTAGCACTTAATGACTCATCAACTGAGGCGTATTGTCCTGTCACACCAATTAATTGCCTAACAATCTGCGACTCCTTCACCACATCATGCCCGAAGATTCGCCCAGTGCCTGCATCAGGACGAAGTAAGGTTGCCAGCATCCGAATAACGGTAGTCTTTCCCGCCCCATTCGGACCAAGTACGCCATAGATCGTACCTGCTTTCACGTTCAAATTCACGCCATCCACCGCGCGATTGTCACCAAAGGTTTTGACCAGTCCACGCGCTTCGACGGCCCACTCATGATCGTCTGGTGAAATGATCTTGTTCTGTACATGCACCATTGTAATTCCTCCAACGTTTCAGATTATATTGTGATGATAAACGCCATTTATAAACTGAATTTAAACGAAGGTTTAAACTGAGTTAAACTTATCCTTTTATTTATTTTCATTATATCTGATTCTTCTATGCATCAAAAAAACCGAGAAGCGCGATCTCACGCCTCTCGGTTTATCATTCATTGTTATGATCTGCTTCAACATATTCTTTAAGCGCAAACAGTTTATTAGCCCAGTATTGTTCAAAAAAGGTAAGCCAATCTTGAAGCTCCAGTAGAGGCTCTGGCTGAAGCTTGTACCTAGTCTCCCGACCGACTTTCTGACTGCTAACAAGCTGTGCATCGGACAATACTTGTAAATGCTTGTTAACAGCGGTTCGGCTGATCGGGTAGCAGTCCGAGATGGATGCTATGGACATTTCCTTATTAGCAAGCAGCTTTAGCAGACTGCGGCGGGTAGGATCTGCTATCGCTTGAAATACATCATGTCCAGATTCAGCGACTGGCATCTTAAGCCTCGATATAAGCAGGAAGTTTTTCTTGGACGATTTTCTCCCAGCCGCCATTCATAAAGCCACGAACGATTGGATGCGGTTGACCAAATTCAGTTACCTTTTCTGGGTCCCATCCAGAGTGAATCACGGTGAACTCCGTCTTCCCATCAATTTCCTTCAATTCAAAAGCAAGATGCCAATCCTTCCCCCAATTAAAACCGACACGGTTCGGCTCATCAATCTCTGTAACTTTACAAGGGGAATCCCCGAATTGTCCAGCATGTAGAATAAACTCATGGCCTACCACTGGTTGAAATGTACTTGGCATCCACCAGGCAGCTATTCCTTCAGCAGTGGAAACAGCTTTCCATACTTTTTCAATGGGCGCATTGAGTGTAATGGTTTGACGAATATCTTGTAGTGGTCCTTGAGTCGGCATAAATTTCCTCCAAGATTCATTTTAATGTAACACCTTCTGGTTTCATTTTTATTATAACACCATTTGGTGTTATGTCAATTTGCAGAAACCTTAAGGGAATAGCGGAGGAAAGCGTTTCATTATAAATACGTTTAAAGTTAATAGAGTACTAGTAACAAACACTAGATCCAAGTATCATTGGCTGCAGTTAATTCGGACTCAGTACCGCCAGTGTTTACTAAGCTTCTAGGCTCCACTAACATGATATGGCATTCCTTTTCGGCGGAAGGCTTCATCTCGACTCCCTTTGGAAGAACAAACATCTCACCTTCGGAAATTTTAACCTGACCATCACGGAAATCAATGATCATCTCCCCTTCAAGGGTGAAAAATACCTTATCGGTATCTGGATGACTATGCCATTCAAAGTCCCCAGTGATCTTAATAAGTTTGAATTGATAGTCATTCATTTCACCAATGACTTTCGGAGACCAAAGGTCGTTAAATTTAGATAACTTATCTTTTAGATTAATAGCTTGATAGTGGATAGTAATCACTCCTTATTTTCCTGAATTTATTAGAGCTTAAGCAAGGCGGATAATATATTTTGTAAAGCGTATTTAATAGCTAATGGGCCACCGGTAATAGCGGAATTATCCATTAAATAGACATTGCCTTTCTTTACGGCATTCATAGCATTCCACACATTACTTTGTTTTAAGTTATTCATTAATTCCTCCTTTTTTGTAATATCACCTATAAGGAAAATATGGTCTGCTTGAACAGTTGATATGCCTTCAAACGAAGTAAATTCATTATTATTACCTGTATATGTATTATCCGGTGTAAGCCCCAGTCCCTTTTCTTTATCAAACGCAAGTTTATAGACCGGATTGCCTTCACCTAGAACATTAAAAGTTTTTCCATCCCAAGACAATATAAGCGCTACTGTCTCTCTTTCCATCGACTTTAATGCTTCACGCCCAGTTGTAATATCTTTCATCATGTTATCAATTACTTTTTCCGCTTCGTCTTCTTTGCCAATAATCTTGGCTACTGTGCGGAGTCCATATTGCCAATCTTCATAGATGTCCTTGTATTTTAATGTAATGACTGGTGCAATTTTATTTAGTGAATCATATACTGCTTCATGATGCTCTGTTGCTAAAATATAATCAGGATTAATAGATAGAATTTTCTCAATGCTAGGAGACACTTTATCTCCTAATTCTTCAGCTGAATCCAGCTTTCCTTTTAAATAAGATAAAGAAGATAGATACTCTTTTTCAGTAGTTGCAGCAGGTGGCTCACCTAATGCAACTAAAATTTCAGGATAAAAATACCATAAAGAGGCTATTTTTTCCGGTTTTTTCTCGATAACGATTTCTTTACCTAAGGCATCCTTAAATGTTCTTGGCCAATCAGCTGCATCTACATTAACTGCTGTTGAAGATACGCCTTCTTTAGTTGATTCTTTATTTTCAGCAGGTGTTTCAGTACAACCCGCTAGTATACCTGCTAATAATAGTATTGCGACTAGCAGTCCTCTAATCTTTTTCATACGAAATTCCTCCAACATATTGGTTTCTTTGCTTAACCATTATTATAGTGAAGTAGGTTTTTGATTAGAATGGATGCAGGTTGAATTTACCATGGATTATTGATGAACTTCTCTCGATATTCGGTAGGAGAAATACCACATTGTTTTTTGAACACTCTACTAAAATAAAAGGGGTCAGCCATTCCAACCGTTTGCGCAATTTGTTGTACAGGTGCATCACTAGTAAATAGCATTTTTCGTGCTATATTTATACGATATTTTAATAAATATTCTGCGGGTCCCATACCGGCATGCGTTCTAAAAACGTAAGATAGTCGATTTCGATTAACGTTATTTTGTTCTGAAAGCGAAGCTATTGTAAGACTTTGATAATAGTTTTGATGAATATAATTAGATACCCGCTCGAATAAAGTATGTGATTCACAGCTATCCTCCCTATTAATAACACATAATAAGGTCTCATTCAGCACTTCGCGAAACAGCATTTCAGTCTGAAACATCGATATGCCTCCACGCTGATTATACACCTGCCAAAGACGCATAATTAATTCAACAAGACGAGGAGATTGACCTGTTAATAATTCAAAATGCTGATGAGAAAAGCTTGACTCTTTTACTTCTGAGTTACATATCCGATATTGAACAAGAATATATTCCCAATTGCCTCTAACTAATATTTTTTGATCAAGTTTCATTTTTGCCCCCCCATGCACCACTTTTCCTGGCGAAAAGATATAAGGCGTGCCATTAAATTTAAATTTAATCTTTCCTGTAAGTGGAAACACAAATCCAGGAAAAGAATCTGTATATTCAGCGTAAGGCACACCAGGATTTTCAGCATATCGATATACTCCTTCTACTTGGAAAGGAGTGTGTGCAAAATGCTCTGCTAACTGATTAACGTCTATCTTCACAATGCATACCTCATTTCAATAGTAGTTTCTTCTATGTAGAGGCACTAACAAAACTCAATCATAGTGCACCACCTCAGAGGCATTGACGTCGGTAAGGTGAGCATAAGGATTCATGCCTGTTTACACAGTAATAATAATGATTATCATTGTCAACCAATATAGACAATAACAATGCCGCATCTGCCACTTCCTTCTGAATTTCCTTTAATCACCAAAAAAAACGCTTGGAAGCCAAGCGTTTCAGTTTGAATACCAATTTAAAAGTCACTCCAATATTTTGAACTGGGAGTGATCAAATTAAGATCCTTGCAGAGTTCACTTATATTTGTACCGCAATTTGAATGACATACTTATCTGGATCCCCAACCGCTAAATAACTAAGTAATTCATATTCATAAGCGTCTCCAGTTAGGGTGAAATTATTTTCTGCAATATAAGACTTTAGCTTCTCATAGGAGGCAGGTAAGCTCTCGTAAGATCCCTTGTGATTCATGATCAAATATTTACCCTTTGGCTTGATATAGAGTAACTCGCCGTTATGTTTATCATTGATTTTATTACAATAATAATCCGGGTCATAGTCGCCCTCTTCCAAACTGCTTTTACAAATAATCGAACCTATCGGAAAGTCATATTCAAGATGATGTTCATCGCAATAATCGAAGATTCGATATACTTTTCGAACATGATCCTTCTCACCCTTCTCCTTCGAGAGTCTAACCGCAATAAAATACTCTTCATCACATGCCTCAACCCAAGGTTCTCCACAATTAACATGGAGCGCACGATTCGTATTATCTATAGCTCCTTGCAAAAGCCTCTGCATGCGCTCTAACTTTCTTTGTTCATCAACCAACTTCAGCTGTTTTTGCTGAAGCATGGATAAAAAATGCAATGTGTTTTGATCTTTTATATATTCTTTGATCTCATTTAACGGCGTTCCCGTCCCTTTTAATACGGCAATAATATCGAAGGTATAAAACTGCTTATAGGAATAATAACGATATCCGTTTTCCTTCACGATCTCCGGTTTTAATATACCAATGTCATCATAATGGAATAACGTATGCTTCGTTACCCCACATACCTTTGCGAACTCGCTCGTCGTAAAGTATTGATCATAATCAATAGACATTCAAATCACCCCTCTTGACTATCGGGTTACCCTATACCTCAAAGTACAATAACGGAACACCATTACCTTGTCAAGGCAACGTTATTCGCTACTATCATCTCAGGAGGAGTACCCATGTTTTCATCAAATCTATCTAAATTTCAACGCTGGATTGTGCTGGCGATTGTGTCCAGCGCACTCTTTATGATCGTCATCGACATGACCGTACTTTATTCGGTTCTACCACGACTTACGCATGATCTTGCTGCTTCTGCATCGGAAAAACTATGGATCGTAAATATTTATCCACTCGTAATGGCAGGATTATTACTTGGTCTAGGCACACTAGGCGATCGTCTTGGGCATAAAAAACTCTTCGTTATGGGACTTACTATCTTTGGGTTGGCTTCATTAATCGCTGCCTACGCGCCGACACCACTCGTACTTATTGCTGCGCGTACCCTACTTGCTATTGGTGCAGCCATGATGATGCCCGCAACACTCTCCATTATTCGAACTACCTTTTCGGACGAGCGTGAGCGTTCACTAGCCGTAGGTATTTGGGCATCTGTCTCCTCTGTAGGAGCAGGAATGGGTCCACTCGTTGGTGGTTTTTTACTGGAACATTTCTGGTGGGGATCGGTGTTCCTCATCAATATTCCCATAGTTATTCTTGCACTGATCTTAGCCATCTTACTAATCCCAAATCTTAAAGGAAATAAGAATAAAAAATGGGATTTCATTGGTTCTGTTCAAATTATGATTGGTCTGGTTGCCCTTGTTTATGCAGTTAAGGAGATCAGCAGACGTGAAGGTTCAATTGCCATCGCTGTGTTATCTGCCGTGATTGGTCTCGTAGCTATGATCATATTTATGCGCCATCAACGTAAGAGCCAGAATCCATTAATAGATTTTGCACTGTTTAGAGACTCCCACTTTTCTACAGGAGTGGCTACAGCTCTATTGTCTTGTTTTGCACTTATTGGAATGGAATTGATCGTGACTCAACGGCTCCAGCTTGTTCTTGGATATACACCGTTGGAAGCGGGATTGTACGTTGTATTCACTTCGATAGCGTCCTTCATCTCAGGGATACTCATCGGATTAGTGTTACATCGTGTGGACAAAGTAAAAGTACAGTGGGTCTGTTTGTTAGTATCAGGTATAGGAATGGGCACCCTTCTGCTCTTCCATGACGGGAATATGTTGTTACAATTCGCATCCTTAATGATTCTGGGTGCAGGTCTTGGGGGAGCCATGACTGCCGCCTCAAATTCAATCATGCTAAATGTCCCCGTCGAAAAAGCTGGCATGGCCGCATCTATAGAGGAAGTATCGTTCGAACTTGGCAGCGCCCTAAGTATTACACTTCTGGGCAGTCTTTCGTCATTCATCTATACAGCATCATTAGTTCTCCCTGATGGACTAACAGTCCCACCGATCGTTCGCGACAGCCTTGACGAAGCTCTTCTAGCCGCAGAAAATATGCCTACTGCCGCTGGATCCGCGCTCGTTGAAGCTGCACAATCAGCTTTTGATAAGTCGTTTATTGTTGTCCTTGCCACTGCCACTATCCTTCTTTTAGCTTCTGCGTTTATTATCCGTGCTGTGTCAAAACATAAATCCTCAATCCTAGAACACTGATTTTTGAAAAGAGGATGCTACTGCTTCACCAAACAAGGGTGTCTCAACAGCTATGCGCTAGCTGCCGGGACACCCTCGTTTATACCAAGCCTATATTATGTTCCTTTTCGTTTCCTTGATGAATACTTCCTCACCCACACTGCCAATTCTAACCTGTGCGTATACACAAGGATCACAAAGCTCCCAAACCATACCCATAAGATAGGAGCAGACCAATTACTAATGTACAAAAAAACGGAGAGAAGCAGCATTCCGCTAACTACTTGCACACCATCCGATACAGGTGAATTCCCTCTGCTTTTGAACCAACTGCTGAGCATTTTCAGCACTGCTAAAATGACTGCTAGCGCTAAAGAAGCTTTGAATCCTGTCAATGCACTCCATACCCCAAAGGTTACGGCAATTGCCTTCCCACCTTTTCCTTTAAGAAAGGGAGAGAAGGCATGACCCGCAATGGGAGCTAAGGCTAACGGAATAATGAAATACCCCTGACTATAATGACTCCCCATTACCCATAGAAGAGGTAGATACCCTTTTAAAAAATCCAATATAATCCCCAAAATTCCGAATTTATAGCCTGACGACTTCCATAGATTCAAAGCCCCCGGATTACCATCGCCAATGTCTTTCAGGTTCTTTTTACGCGCTAGACCAAGCCAAAAGGAAAACATAAGAGATCCCGCCAAAAATAAACCCGTGACCCACAAAATGATCATTAGTCCTTACGGCCTCCCACCTGGATATGCCTTCCTTTCCAGCTTACATGCTTCAGGAAAACGACCTGATATATCGAATAAAGCATGATCAAGATAAAGAAAACAGTTGCCACCACGTGAAATACAGGTATGACAATGCCAAATACACCTACATATTTTATAAAATAAAAGAGCTGGAACATATAAAGGAGATATCCGATCAATAACGGCATAAACCATGAAGTATTCGCAAAAATAAACACGGTTTCTGAAATAACGAGTCCGATCACCCAAAGCGCAATTGGAATAATTGTCCGCAGACTTATCGTTGAAGTGCTTAAGACAGCCCCTTTACTGAACCCTTCAATTTCACTTTTGATTCCTTTCGGATACATGCGAAACGATACTAAGCCATAACCGATATAATTGGTGATTGGAACACCTGCCGCAATAAATTGTTCTCCTAAAGACAAATCATCCAGCACTTCAGATCTTATGCTTTGATGACCATTAACTTTTTCATAATCCTTCCTTAATGCTAGAATACACGAGCCGTACAGCCCTTTTTTGGCGTTATTCCTTTCAAAAACCGAGGTGAACGTGAAAATCCCCAGCATATTCATGATTAGGGCGAGCTTCTCAAACAGCTTTTCTGTATGATGAAAAGGAACTACCGAAATGACACCTTTCGATAGCTCCCTTGCTTTTAATAATGAAGCCAAGGCATTCGGCTTTAATCGGATATCCGCATCCAAAAAAGCAAAAATATCACCCGAGGCCTGTAAATATCCATTCCATACGGCCCAGCTCTTACCTGTCCACCCCTCAGGGAGACTGCTGTTCGCAATCACCTTAACCCCATAGCTTTCGGCAATTTCTTTCGTCCGATCCTCTGAGAAGTCATCTACCACAATAATTTCATAGGGTGTAAGGGTCTGAGACTGAAGTGAATCGAGCAGATAACGCAAATTATATTCTTCATTCCTTGCGGGAATGATGATGGACAATTTCTCCGGTCCTTGAATAGGCTCGTAATAAGTGGTCAAGGTATTTTTTCTGAACAAAATAAAACCGGAGAGACATCCAATGCCTATAACCATTAACAACCACATTACGGTTCCCCCCCTTCTACATCTATATATATGAAGGGTTAGTCCGTAATATATTCATTTCAAATTTAACCTACATTAACTTTAGTGGAGTATTGATTAAGCATTTCTGTACATAAGAGCATAACGATAGCGAAAATAACGATCATCATAGGGAAGATACCTAATGTAAAATTAGAAGCCAGTAAACCGATAAATGGCGGCACTAGCGTGGTACCGGTATAAGCCGTTGCCATCTGAAAGCCCATAATCGACTGGGCATGCTTCTTCCCGAATCGTACAGGAGTTTCATGCAGCATACATGGAAAGATAGGCGCTAATCCCAGACCTATAATCATAAATCCTACTAGCGAAACTATAGTTGGAAGCGGTAGTACTAGCAGTACTGTACCGATTAAAGCAATAAGCTGACCATAGCGAATTAACTTTTTATTACTCATTCTAAAAGTAATGAAACCCGTAACCATTCTACCAAAAGTAATTCCCAGGTAAAAAAACGATACCCATGTCGCTGCAGTCGATGCAGGGATATCTTTGATATTCACAAGAAAACTACTCCCCCATAACCCCATACTTGTTTCTATGGCAGAATAAAATAAGAAGGTTAACATCGCAAGCTTTACCCCTCTTAATTTCCAAGGTTTTGTGTTCTCTGCGATATGCTCAAGCTCCGGATCATTAAACTCGTGATCACTATCCGCATTCGAGTTGCTATTGTTCCCAGCCACTCTTTTCCACAAAGGCAACGTAACGAATAGTATAACAACTAAGCTCAATTGAATATAAGCAACCGTAAGATAACCTTCACGCCATAGACCTTCACCAGAGATAAAAGAACCCATAATAATCGGACCCAGCGTCGCGCCAACTCCCCAGAAACAATGTAACCAACTCATATGATGGGCTTTATAGTGTGTAGCAACATAACTGTTTAATCCGGCATCTACAGATCCCGCACCTAAACCGAGTGGAATCGCAGCAACAATTAGCCATGCTAACGAAGGTGACCAAGCAAAACCAAATAAAGCTACAGCCGTCATAATACAGCTTACAAGGGTCACTTTTCCCGTACCAAAACGTTTAAGGATAGTACCACTCATCAAACTGGAGACAATAGTGCCTACAGCAATAACCATCGAAAGGATTCCAGCAGTACCTAATGAGGCATTTAGGTCTATTCTCATTACCGGCCATGCAGATCCTAGCAATGAGTCCGGCAAGCCTAAACTAATAAATGCTAAATAAATAATAATAAGAAAAAAAGTTGCCATCGTTTATCTCCTTAATGGTTCTAATCTATTTGTTGTGAAACCAATAAACCTAATCCAAGACTTTGTAATCCATTCAGATAATCACGTTTTAAGTTGCTTACCGCTAACTCGGGAAGATGTTCTTTGGGAACGTATGTAGCACTTCGCTCAGCGATTTGATTTAGCATAGCTGGAGCTACTTCATCCTCACAAAAAATAATATAATGGGGATTCAAAATAGAGGTGCTGGTAGCCACTAACCGACTAATCGCATCTACTCTATGCTCTGACTGCATCGCTAAACCACCTTTTTCTCCAGTTAATGCCTCTATAAAATTTCTATTATCATACTGGGGCAAATATTGAACTTCACCTGAAAAAAACGTCTTTCCTCGAACGATTTCACCATTAACGGCTATCCCTGCCCCTGGTCCATTTTTCCCTAAATACAGATACATCAGAGAAATCTTCTCCTTCAAATTTCTCTGCATCATATAACCGATTACAGCGGCATTCATATCATTTTCCACAATAGTCGGGATAGCGAGATGGTCTTCTATATATGTTTTCAAATCTAGACTTTGATATTTCGGATAGCCTGGAATTAGAAAAATCTTCCCATAACTCACCGCACCTGGAACACCAATAGCGACGGATTGAATCTTAGGATTAGCCTTTTTTTCACCTTCGATAAGCGAGACCAGTGTACTAACGTCTTCCTCAAGAATACTAGGTAAATTCCCTTCTTTTACAACATCGCCAATGCAATTATAGATCGTATAGTTTGTTTCATTTTTTTCCAAAAAAATAGCTATCCCTAATCGATAATTCGGATTATAGGCGTATCTTATAGCCCTTCTTCCGCCACTAGACTCATCAAGGCCAATGATCGTCACTTCCCCAGTCTCTTCCATCTGCATTAGAAATTTACTGATCGTTGGAAAACTGTATTGTAATCTTTGACTTAACTCCGCCTTCGTAGCCCTTCCTAATTCTAATAATGCTATTCGAATATTTCGAATAATTTCGGATTTGAGTTGCTGTGAAGGAAGTCTTTTATCACTTGCCATGGATCTCCCACCTATAGTCATACTGACTTATTAAATGCATT